>JAILQZ010000092.1 GCA_024698685.1 bacterium | reverse complement strand
GGCTATGCGGCCCGCATAGGCGTCGATATCGACAACGTCCTCATCTCCCAGCCAGACACCGGTGAGCAGGCTCTCGAGATCTGCGATATCCTCGTTCGCTCCGGAGCCATCGATGCTGTTGTGGTCGACTCGGTTGCGGCGTTGGTTCCCAAGGCCGAGATCGAGGGTGAGATCGGCGATGTCACCGTTGGCCTCCAAGCCAGGCTCATGAGCCAGGCCCTGCGCAAGCTCGCAGGTTCGCTCTCCAAATCGAACACCACCTGCATCTTCATCAACCAGCTGCGCGAGAAGATCGGCGTCATGTTCGGCAATCCCGAGACCACCACGGGCGGTCGCGCGCTCAAGTTCTTCTCCTCGGTCCGCATCGACATCGGTCGTGCAGACACCATCAAGAGGGAGGGTGAGTCCGTCGGCATCAGGTGTCGCGCCAAGGTTGTCAAGAACAAGGTCGCTCCGCCGTTCAAGCAAGCTGAGTTCGATCTCATGTATGGCGAAGGCATCTCAAAGGAGGGCTGCATACTCGATATGGCCGTCGAGGAAAAGATCGTCAACAAGTCCGGAGCGTGGTACACCTACGGTAACGAGAGGCTCGGCCAGGGGCGCGAGGCTGCCAAAGAGACGCTGCGCCTCAATCCGGATCTTCGCGACGAGATCGACACCAAGGTCAGGGAGGCTATCGGCCTGATCCACACCGATGAGCCTGAAGAGCTCGACAAGCCCGTAGACTTCGTCATCGACGAGTAAGGGCTAACTTGCAATGTCCAAAGCATTGCGAACCAACGGGACGTTTGGCTCGTCCGGCAGTTCCCGAGATTTTGACAGCAACGGCGCTGGTGGCTCGCAGAGAGCTGCCAAGCGCCGTGGTTCTTCTGACGACTTTGAATCCGAGAAGAAGGCAGAGAAGCCCAAGGGCTATAAGGAGTGCTACACCAAGATGCTCAGCCTTCTCGCGATGAGGGATTTCACCGCGCTTTCGATGCGCGAGCGCCTTCTCAAGGCTGAGTTCCGGGCTGCCGACGTGGACAAGGCCGTCGCCAGGGCCATCGAGCTCCGCTACATCGACGACCATAGATTCGCTCAAGCGTTCGTCAGGCAGAAATCAGAGAGCGGATGGGGTAGGGGCAAGATCGCGCGCGAGTTGGAGAGGCTAGGGATTCCCGCCGATGAGTGCGCCGACATTCTGGGCGAGCTCCTCACGGAGGACGACGAGCTCGAGCGCGCCCTGCGCCTTCTGGAAAAGCACCGCACGAGCGCAAAGAATGCTCGCGATGCCCACTACAGATATCTTCTTGGAAAGGGATTCTCGCCAGCTATCAGTGCCAAGGCCCTTCGCAAGCTCGATTTCTGAGCGAGAGGGTCTCCGCGAGGCTCATCGGCTGAAAATGCCACAAAAAATGAGGAAGGCCCTTGCGGGCCAACCTCATTGAAGCGATTTGTTAAGGAAGTCGGTCTCGAGCTTTAGTGTCGTCCTTCACTATTGCTTTTGACAGTTATTATTATGCAAGCAAGTTGTTAAGATATTGTGATGACGGAATGTGTTGTTGATGGAGTTTTGTGAAGATTCTCCACCATATACCCCATTTTTGAAGTTTTGATGATGGAAAGCCTGTCCGATAGCGATATGCGCACGATTGCCATGAGGGTCGTCTACAAGGGCGAGCCCTTCTGCGGGTTTGCCCGCCAAGAAGGGCTGCAGACGGTTCAGGGCGAAATCGAGAATGCGCTGCGAATCCTCTTTCGCGAGAGCGTCGAAACCGTTTGCGCTGGCCGCACTGATTCCGGCGTCCATGCGATCGGCCAGGTTGTCAGCGCGCAGATTCCCAGCCATCTGCTCGAGGACAGAACCGAGGAGAGCATGCTGCGCTCCCTCAACGCGCTGACTCACGATGCGATCGGGATCAAGAGCCTGCGCTTAGTTCCCGATGGCTTCTCCGCGCGCTTCGATGCGCTCTGGCGCGAATACAGGTACCGCCTCGCGTTCGGCGCCAACAAGCCGATCCTCACCGATGAGTTCACCTGGTGGATCGGTTCTATCCGCTCGATCGACGTCGATGCGATGCGCCGTGCTGCAGAGCTGATGGTCGGCGAGCGTGACTTCAAGTCCTTCTGCGTCGCCGCGTCCGCTGAGGGCAAGACCACGATGCGCAACGTCATGGAGCTCGAGATATTCGAGGAGAGCGTCTTCGGCGAGCCCGGCATCACCTTCCGAATCGTTGGCAACGCCTTCCTTCACTCGATGGTGCGTACGATTGTCGGTACCCTCGTCGAGGTCGGCAGCTCGAGGCGCGCGCCCGAATGGGTATCGGAGGTCCTCGAAGCTAGGGAAAGGGGGGCGGCAGGGCAGACTGCGCCCGCCAAGGGGCTCATCTTCTGGCATGTCGAATATCCGGAGAGCGTCGGAGAGATCTAGCTTGGTAATGCTGGAGGCCGATTGGTGCTTCCCCTCCCACGGCTTAGCCTCGCAAGTGCTCTTCCAATGCGTTTGCTGCCCTTCCTATAGCCATTTGCCACCAGAATTGTCTATACTGCAGTAAATGTGCATTGTTCACGGCTGCCCAGCGGTCTTCCCGCTGGATCCGATTTAAGCGTCGAGGTTGAGAGAATGGGCTGGTACGAGGATTCCAAGGGACGCCATTGGTCCTCCGAGGGCTACACGGTGGTCATGCCGGTAGACAACATCCATGCGCCTCTCGGACGCGATGCCTACAGCCCACAGCCCGAGTCCTTCTACGAGGTCCCGCAGCAGCCCGAGCCTGAGCCCGAGCCTGTGCCCATTCTGGTTCCGGAGCCAGTGGAAGAACCCGAGCCGCAGTCTCAGCCTCAACCCGCGCCAGAGCCTCAACCCGCGCCAGAGCCTCAGCCAGAGCTGAAGACCCCAGCGGAAACCCAGGTCATCGCCGCTGCCGAGCCGGAGGCAAAGGAGAAGTCGCACGGATTCCTCGCGTTCATCACGACGATCCTGACGATGCTCGTCATCCTGGTCGTCGCGTTCCAGTTGTTGTTGACCCCATGGCCGACGCGCCAGTTCGCAAGCTGGTACTCGCAACCCAACATGGCGGTCGGCATGTCGAAGGCGCAGGTCGAGCAGATCGCCGATGCCACGCGCTCCTATGTCAACGGATTCGGTAACACATCCTTGCCGATTGGTCCGGACTACAGGTCTGCATATACGCCCGACATGATGTCGCACCTCGACGACGTCGCCAAGGTGATCCTGATTTCCAGAATCGCCGCGCTGGGATTGCTGATACTG
>JAILQZ010000083.1 GCA_024698685.1 bacterium | reverse complement strand
ATTGGCAAGCTCAGCTGCGGTGCGAACGATTGCAGGCGAACACCGCTGGCGGTAAGCGGTTCTTTTTGACATTCGCCGCCAAACTTCTAGACAATCTCCGCGTTTCCGCATAAGATTGTCTAGCTGTTCGAATCCGAACGGGCAAAAGCGGGGTGTTAGCTCAGCTGGTTAGAGCGCTGGCCTGTCAAGCCAGAGGTCGCGAGTTCAAGTCTCGTACATCCCGCCACTTGAATGCGCAGGTAGAGTGCCATTTTCGGCACTCTCCTTTTTTATTGGTTGAGGCGCGAATGAGAGGAATTGGGAATTATATGGGGATTATGCTTTCCTAGCACCTTCTCCCATCTCCCCTTCTGCATGCCCTTTTGAACAGCCAAAGCCTCCCGTATAATTCCAAATACGTGTTTGCGCGGAATCGAAAGGATCATGGATGAAGAAGACGCGGCTTTTCTCAGCGGTAGTGGTTGGATTGCTCGCTGCGCTGTTGACCCTCGCGGCTTGCGGGTCGAACAAGCTCGACACCGAGTCTGCAACCGGAGCGATGAAGCATTCGATCTCCTCGGAGTGGGCTACGAGCCAGGAGCTGGGCAGCAGCCCGCTTCCCAATGTCGAATCGAGCTACTACGTGAAGGCCGATGACGACAGCTTCTACGTCGTCGTTGCCGTCTACGACATGAACAAGGCGGAGCCCGCGGCCGCGGCCATGACCCCTGATGAGCAGGCTAAGGCCGAGGTGGATGCGCGAAAGGAAGCCACCGACATGACCTTCACCCAGGAGGAGCTCGGTTCATCCAGCGTCTCCGGAGCCGAGGTGAAGACCTTCAAGGAGGAGGGCACGATTGGCGATTACACCCTCACCGAGTACGTCGCCTACATCTGCAACCCCGAGCTGAACATCGAGGCTACGATCAGAGCCAGCGATCAAGAGGTTCTCGAAGACATCGTCGACTCGATCGAGTTCTGATCGCAACCAGCCAAGGCCGCGCTCGACGGCAAATTCGCAATGAAAAGGGGCCATTCTCTCATCGGGATGGCCCCTTGCTTTTTAGCTGATATCGACGCTACGCGGCAGATTCTAGTGCTTCTTCTTGGACTTCTTGCCCTTGGAGATATGCTTCTTCTCGACCTTGGCGAGGTCATCCTTGAACTCCTCGCGGATCTTCTCCTCCAGCTCGGGCAGCTCGCTCACCTCGCCCCTGGTGAACCTGATGTACATGCTCTTCGACCTGCAATAATAGTCGTACAGCCTCTGGTCGCCGTTGCCGATGAGCCCCCTGAAGACCGTATCGCACATCTTATCGCTGGTGCCGATGATGATGTCGTAGAGGTTGCCCTCGTCGGGGCTCTTCGTAGGCTCCGAGAAGGCCTTGACGACGTAGCATCCCGGGCCATCGCCGAGCTTGGCCCCAAGACCTCCCGCGCCAGTCATAGATTTGTCGCAGTATTTGATGAACGCCTCCGCGGTCATGAACTGGCCGTTTCCGACGAAGCGCTTGACGTTGTTCGTCTTCCTGTTGTCGATGATGCGCTTGGCGATGATGTAGATGCCGACGAACATCAACACTACGGCGAATAGCATGACGAAGAGCGTCATGACATCGAGACTTAACTTCATGCCCTGATCCAACTTCCTTCCATGGAGCGGCCAGCGGCTACGGCCGCAACTCAGCTGCTAGCGCTTCTTCTTCGACTTCTTGCCCTTCGAGAAATGCTTCTTGGCAGCCTTGTCGATTGCGCTCTTGTACTCCTCGTAGACCTTGGCCTCGAGCTCATCGAGCTTGTCAGCCTCGCCCCTTATGAACTTGACATAGATGCTCTTGGAGCTGCAGTAGTAGTCGTACATCTTCTTGTTGCCCTTGCCGGTGAACCCATGGTAGACCGCCTCGCACATCCTCTCGCTCGTGCCTATCAGCATGTCGTAGAAGTTGTCGGCATCCATGTCCTCGGTGGGATTGGTGAAGATCTTGATGACGTAGCATCCCGGACCATCGATGAACTTGAAGCCGGCCCTTCCCTTTCCCAGCATCGTCTTGGAGCTAACCCAGTTCTTTGTGAACAGGTCGGCAGGCATGAACTGGCTCTTGTCGATGTAGCGCTTGGCGTTGTTCGTCTTCCTCTTCACCATCAAGCGGGTGATGATCATATATGCAGCGAAGCTGAGTATGGCCACGAGACCCATCAAGCCATACTGTACGAAATATGCCATTTGCTCGCTCATGCCCTGATCCAGCTTCCTTCCAAGGGGCGCATCGCAGCGCAGACACCATTGCCTTGCACAGATGATAGGGAAATATTGCGCAATAGAGGCGCGCATTGGCTCCGAAAGCCGCGATTTGCCCGATAAAGCCGCATAAAAGGTGATGGGGCCCGTTGGAAGAAGCAGGCCCCATCAAATGGGAAAAGAAAGGAAGGGTATGGAAGGAAGGTCTTTGGCGGGCGCCTCCCGGCGCGGTTTCAAGGTTTGCAAGGTCCGCCTCGTCATTCCTTTATTGTGGTTTAACTATATTCTTACTTAAGAATAATGTCAAGCGAGTTTTCGGACTTTTTTCGAATTGCCGTGAATGGTAGATTCGGGACTTCGACCCCTAGGCATCATGGCGTTCTCGGCGCTCTTCCCTGTGCTGCCTGTGCTTCTCCTTGGCCGAGTCGTGAATTACGTCGTTCACCGCCTTCAAGAAGGCCTTGCGACCCTCGTCGGTCTCCAGATCGTAGCCAGCCTCTTCTATCATCTCGCGCGTGACCCCCTGTTCCTTGGCCATGCTGATGAGCTGGGTGCGGGTCCTGAAGAGAATGAACTCTTGGAAAAGTGCGCCGTAGATGATTAGAACATCGGCAACGAGCGTGATCCTTGAATCGAACTTGGTGGCCACAGCGACGATGATTATCAGCGCGCACGCCACGAGCCTGCCCACCGGATACTTTATCGAGTGCCTGAATTGCGGCTTGTTGAAGCGCGATAGCAGGAACGAGGTGAGCAGGTAGAGCACCAAGCCAGCGGTCATGTAGATGCTCTTCGGCAAGAACGCGATGGAATCGTCGGGCATGAACTCCAGCGCTATCGTGATGTTGCTGACAACGAAGACGATCCAGGCGTTGATGATCATGTACGCCATGCCATCGGTGTTCGCGTGATGGTCGAGCATGTTGTCGTGCTCGTAGATGTAGATCAGGAACAGCCCCACCACCAGCGCGAATATCAGGATCGAGACGATGATGTCGAACTTGGTGCTCATATAGGTCGAGACCGCGACGATGGTCTCGCCGAAGGTGACGATGATGAGCAGCGCGCAGCGCTCGGTGATATGCGAGAAACGCGCGGGCTTGAGGCGATAGAACCTTCCCAGATACCAGACCGCGCCGCCTATAGCCAAGCCGGCCAGCGATACCCACACCGCGATCCTCGGCGGCAGGAAGGCTGCCGTGAATGCGAAGGCGAATTGCACGGTGAGCAGGATCACGGTCCTGTTGATGATCTTGTAATCGTCAGCGTCGAGGTTGGAGTACCTGAACCGCTTGATAAGCCAATGCACTATGAGGTTCACGAAGATCATCGACCAGGAGATATTGAAGAGGAAGTTCCCCTCATCCAGCGAGCCCTCGAGCGTGGAGACCATGAAGTAGAGCAGCAGCATGTTGATGAACAGGCAGATGTAGTCGGAGATCGACTTGGTGCCGTAGCGGTTCATCAGAAACGTCGTGTAGAACCAGATCTGCAGCACCGTAAGCAGCGCGAAGACATAGGTGCTGTAGTGCATGATGTCGAGGAAGTCGCCGGTGTGCGTATGGCCGACGCCCGTGATGACGCTGATGCAATAGACGAAGATCAGGTCGTAGAAGAGCTCTATGTTGTCGACGCCGGATATCAATTCCAGCACGCGCTTCTTCATGCTCGCCTCTCGAGGGTGTTTGCCTTGCGGATTGATTATGTCACAATGCTCAGCCTAGGTGCGCTTCAGCTGGATGCCAATGGCGGACGAGTCGGTGATTCCGCGGCAGATTCGCTTTAATGTATATGCAAGGGCAACCAGTCCATTAACGCTCAGAGAAGGAGTCTCCATGCTCAACGAGCAGACATACGTGATCGGACAGATAAAAGAGCGCGATATCCACTTCATCCGCTTCTGGTTCACCGACGTCCTCGGCAACCTCAAGTCGTTCTCCGTCAACGATCCCGAATTCGAGCACGCGTTCGAAGAGGGCATGGGCTTCGATGGCTCCGCCATAGAGGGATTCGGACATCTGAAGAAGTCGGACATGGTGGCGTTCCCCGAGGCGGAAACGTTCCAGATCCTCCCCTGGCGCCCCAAGGACAAGGGCGTCGCGCGCGTCTTCTGCGAGATCAGGCGCCCCGACGGCAGCGTATTCGATGGCGACCCGCGCTACGTTCTGAAGCGCATGGTGGACAAAGCGGCCGACAAGGGCTTCCTGCTCAATATCGGACCCAAGCTCGAGTTCTTCTACTTCAAGGACGACAAGGGAACCGAGCCGCTCGACAAGGCTGGCTTCTTCGACCTCACGAGCATGGATCACGCCTCCGACCTGCGCAGGAGCACGATCTTCACCCTCGAGAAGATGTCGATCCCCGTGGAGTACAGCCACCACGAGGCAGCCCCTTCGCAGCAGGAGATCGACCTGCACTACTCCGATGCGCTCTCGATGGCCGATGCCGTGATGACCTACAAGCTGGTCGTCAAGCAGATCGCGCTCGAGCACGGCGTCTACGCGAGCTTCATGCCCAAACCGGTGGCGGAGTGGAACGGCTCGAGCATGCACGTGCACCAGTCGTTGGTGGACCTCGACGGCAACTTCCTCTTCTACGACGAGAGCGACCCCGATGGATACAACCTCTCCAGGCTGGCCAAGCACTACATCGCCGGCTTGCTGAAGTACGCGCCGGAGTACATGCTGGTGACCAACCAGTACGTCAACTCCTACAAGCGCCTGGTGCAGGAGGGAACCACCTCGCCGCGTTACGTTTGCTGGGGATATGACAACCGCAATGCGCTAGTTCGCTTGCCCCATTACAAGCCGAACAAGGCCGAGGCCATGCGCGCCGAGCTCAGGCTTCCCGATCCCGCAGCCAACCCCTATCTGGCATTCTCCGCGCTGCTTGCAGCTGGCCTCAAGGGCATCGAGGACGAGCTCGAGCTGCCAGCATCCTGCGACAACATCGACCTCGTCAAGGCTAGCGAAGAGGAGCTCCGCGCGCTCGGCATCGAGCCGCTGCCGCGCAGCCTCGAGGAGGCTCTCGAGCGCTTCAAGGGCTCCGAGCTGATGCGCGAGACGCTCGGCGACACTATCTTCGAGGTTCTGATCGACAATAAGGAGAAGGAGATCGACGAGTATCGCCGCCAGGTCTCGCAGTGGGAACTCGACAAGTACCTCGAGGTTCTGTAGGGAGCGCGATGGGCGAGTCAATCTGGCATAGCGGAGCTTCGCATAGATCGCGAATAGTGGCTTTCATCGCCCAAAGCAGCACTGTCGGGCGAATCGAGGCCATCTGCGAGATGATCGACGCGGATGCGGTCTACTACGACGTGGTGCGGTTCAGCGACTTCGACCTGTCGCAGGTGACGAGCTACGACATGCTGCTAATCGAGCCCCATTCCGAGGCCTACCCGCGCATCAAGGCGCTCGACGACTCCCTGCTAGGCGAGAGCGAGATTGCGCTGATCCTCATCATCGCGCCCGAGAGCATCGACAAGCTGCGCATGCCTAGCAAGATCCGCAGCGACTTCGTATGCTCCACCGCCAGCGACGACGAGCTGCGCGTGAGGATCTCCAATCTGCTGAGCACCAACTGCGACGAGCATAGCAAGGACTTCTTGCGCCACGGCAGGCTGACGGTCAACCTCGCCACCTATCAGGTGTACGTCGAAGGTCAGGCGCTCGACCTCACCTACCTCGAATACAAGCTGCTCGTCTTCCTGATGGAGCGCCCCGGCAAGACATACTCGCGCGAGGAGCTGCTCAAGTACGTGTGGGGACTCGACTACTTCGGCGGGTCGCGCACCGTGGACGTGCACGTCAGGCGCCTGCGCGCCAAGCTCGGCCCGGA
>JAILQZ010000076.1 GCA_024698685.1 bacterium | reverse complement strand
CGGGATGATCAGCGGGAAGTTGCCTGCATAGGTCATGAAGATGACCTTGACCAGGAACGCGAACATCATCACTATGAGCGGAATGCTGACGACGAGGCTGAACAGCACGGCGAAGGTGATGGGCCGCACGTACAGGCCGTTAACCTCATTGTTGCGATAGCCGAAGACCTTCATGTAGCTGATCGAGCGCGCGCTGCGATCGATGACGGTCTTGGTCAGCAGGTAGACGATGATCAGGTAGATCGGAATCGACATCAGCAGGATCATGAACATGATGTCGCCCATCGACTCGCGCATCTGGGCGCTGATCTTGTCCATATCCGACGGCCTGATCGTCTTAGCCACGTAGCGCCCGTCGAGCATCAGCTCCTCGCCGCTGGCATACGCGTTGAAAAAGTCCGCATCGTTGCCGAACATGCGGTTGAAGTCGTCTAGCGTCATGTACAGCGCGGTGTCCGACTCGTTGGAAGCCTCGCCGGCGATGGCCACGGTGTACTCCTCGCCCTCGTAGTGGTTGAAGAGCCGCATGTCGGAGCCAACCTCGGCATCTGTCTTCTCGATCAGGCCCATGCCTGCTATGGCTTGGCCGTCGCTCACGGGGATGTCCTTCCAATACCTGCTATCGGGCTTGATTCCATACACGGTGATGGTTTCGAACGTATCGCCCCAAACCCTATGGACCTCAACGCTGGCCATCGCGAACTTCTCGGTCTGGAGGATGATGCGAGAGCCGTTGTCGCGGGAGTTCACAGGATGCGCATCCTCATCGATATCGCCAGCCAGCAGAAGATCGTCGAGCAAGTCGCTGTCCATGCTGCGGACGAGGTCGAGATCGGCTCGCTTCTTCGCGTCCAGGTTGGAGATGAGCTCGAGATCCTTTCGCGTTTGCGCATCGACGTTCGAAACCAGCTCCATGTCGGCGCGAGTCTGAGCGCTGGCATTCTGCACGAGCTGGAAGTCGGCCTTGGTCTGCGCGTCCATGTTGGCGACGGTTTCGAGGTCCTTCTGCGTCTGCGCGCTGGCGTTCTGCAGTGTCTCGAGGTCCTTGCGCGTCTGCGCATCCATCTTCGAAACGGTCTCGATGTCCGCCAGCGTCTGAGAGCTAGCTCCCTGGAGCGTCTGGAGATCGGACTTGGTCTGGGCATCGAGGCTCGCCATCATCTCGATGTCGGCGCGCGTTTGCGCGTCCATGCCGGCAACAGTCTGGATGTCTACGCGCGTCTGCGCGTCGAGGTTCATGACAACCTGCAGGTCGGAAGCGGTTTGCTCATCGAGTGATTCGAGCAACGCCAGCTCCTCCTCTGTGGCCGTTCCCTCTGCTGCATGCTGGGCCGCGGCAATGACCTCGGGCCTTTCCTGCAATCGTTGAGCGGCGGCTATGATGTCCTCCTTGCCCTGAAGGCGCTGAGCCGCTGCAACCGCATCCTGCTTGCCCTGCAACCTCTGCGCGGCAGCTATGATATCAGGCTTATCCTGCAATCGAGTGGCAGCATCGATAACGCCCTGCTGGCCCGAAAGTCGTTGAGCTGCGGCAACCACGTCATGCTTGCCCTGTAGCCTCTGAGCGGCATCCACCACAGCTTGCTGGCTCTGAAGCCTTTGCGCCGCTGCGATAATCCCCTGCTTGTACTGCAGCCGCTCGGCGGCATCCATTAGCGCCTGCTGACTCTGCAGCCTATCGAGCGCATCGAGCAATCCCTTGTTGTTCTTCAAGCGCTCGAGCGCATCCATCAGCGCCTCGTCATCCTGCAGGCGCTCGGCTGCTTCGATTGCATCCCGGTTGGCCTCAATCCGATCGCGGTCCTCTACCAGTCGCAGCGCCGCCGCGTACATGTCGCGCTCCTCGTCCGTCCCATCCAGCTCCAGCGGAGCCTTGAGCGCGTACTGGTACGGAGAAGCTACGGTTGCTCGCAGCTGACCCGCGTAATTGTCCACGACCGGGAGCATACAGATGCCGAAGAGCAGCAGCAGGCTGGCGAACATGATGCCGCAGAACAGCGTGATGAAGTGGCTCGCATTGCGCATGAGAAGGCGCATCCTGAATCGCGCGGGATAGCTCAGGCGCTCGGGAAGGCGGATGCGGGCGCCTCGCTTGCGCCCCGAAACCTCGTGGCGTAGGAACTGCAGCGGCGTGAAGCGCATCTTGCGCATCAAGCCCAGCAGCGTGATGCCGACCAGCAATATGTAAGGCAGGACGGCGGTATTGAAGACGATTCGCCAATTCCAGATCGTGTGATACGGCGGGATGCTGTAGCTGTTGTAGTACAGGGCGCGCATCGAATCCGTGAAGAAGACGATGCCCACGACTAGCCCTATGACAACGGCAAGGATGCCCACGATCGCCGGAAGCACGAGATAGTGGCGAACGAGTTCGCCCTTGCGCCAACCGCTTGCCAACAGCGTGCCGATGACCGAGCTCTCCTGCTCGATGGTCGCGCCTGTGAGCACCACGAAGACGAACGCCATGATCACAACGAGCATGAATAGCAGGACGGTCCACATGGTCTGGTCGTGGCTCACATCGTCATGAGCGTAGCCGATGGCCTGGTTGTCCTCGGCATCGATGAAGTCGGAGATGCTCGCGTCATTGTCGACGAGCGCATCGATCATGTCGTCCTCGATATCGGAGCGCGATGCAAGGTCGAGCGACTTGTCGTCGAAGATGAACGAGTAGTTGAATGTCTCTGCGGTACTGTCCAAGCGCTTGTATTCCTCTGGCGCCACCTGCGCTACAGAGAATCCAATGGAATCGAATATGAAGTCCGTATTGCTCTGGAAGAGAGCTTGGTAGTCGGGCAGCGTCATGATGCCGACGATGGTGCATTCATGCCCATCGACGATGACGGTATCGCCGAGCGAGAGGTCGTGGTTGTCCATGAAGACGCGATCGAGTGCGATCTCACCCTCCTTGGTGGGCTCGACTCCCTCTGCATAGGCAGCGAGATTGACCTCGGTGCGGTTGCTGTATACGCGCACGAGGATGTCGTCGTCGGCCGCTTCTCCGACGTCTTCCGCCGCAGCATCCTCTGATGCCACAAGCTCGAGAGGAACCTGCCGATAGAAATCCTTGTAGACCGTGACGCCAAGCGCCTCAACCGCATCGATAGCCTCGTCATCCGCCTCGAAATCGCAGACGAAACGGCCGTCCTCCACGTTGTACGTCTCATCCATGTCGTCGAGGATCGTCTCGATGCTGGACGCTGCGAGCAGGAAGCTGCTCGTGAACGACGTTGCGAACACCATCATGAGGAATATGCCGAGATACTTGCCTAGATTGTGCTTCAGCTCGCGCGGAAAGCGCTTGGATAGCGGATTTCGCATCCTACCACTCCAGCTTCGAGGCGGGCCAAACATCGGTGTTTATCGTGTTCTCGACCAGGCGCCCGTCGCGCAGGCGCAATATGCGATGGGCCATGTGCTTGATCGCCTCGTTATGCGTAACGATGATGATAGTGCAGCCGTACTCGCGGTTCACATCCTCCATGAGCTGGAGGATCTCCTTGGATGTGTTGTAGTCGAGCGCGCCAGTGGGCTCGTCGCACAGAAGTAGGCTGGGATTCTTCACCAGCGCTCGGCCGATCGCACAGCGCTGCTGCTGGCCACCGGACACCTGGTTGGGAAACTTCAGGCGATGTTCCCAAAGTCCAAGAGATTCGAGCAGCTCATTGAGCGGAAGCGGGTCTTGCGACAGATACTCGCAGACCTCGATATTCTCACGGATGGTGAGGTCGCTGACGAGGTTGTAAAACTGGAACACGAAACCCAGCTCGCGACGGCGATACTCCACAAGTCCCTTGCCAGAGAGCGCGGTGAGCTCCGTGTCGCCGAGAAAGATGCGGCCGCTATCTGAAGGTTCGAGACCTCCTACGAGGTTCAGGAACGTCGATTTGCCGGAACCGGATGGACCGAGCAGTACGCAGATCTCTCCCCGCTCGACACCGACGGTGATATCGCGCAGAACCTCGACCTTCGCCTCGCCCTCGCCATAGTGCTTGCACAGCCCCTCAACCCTCAGAAACGCTTCCGACATCGAGTACCACCTCATAAGTTACCTCTTTTTAACTTATGGTAGCACTAATAAGTTTGATATGGATAACAAATGTATAGAATGTCTAAAGAATGCATAAACGGCGGTATGCTATGCTCAAGCTGGAAGACAGGAGGACAGCCATGAGGCTATTCATCGCTGCGGAGCTGCCGGACAACATGCTCGATGCACTTGCCGAGACATCGGCTGACCTGCGCGCATGCGTTCAGGGTCGCTACGTGCGCCCCGACATGTTCCACATCACGCTGGCATTCCTCGGCGAGGTGGAAGCCGCTAGGATCCCAACGATCGAGGGCATCATCGAGCGCGTTGTGGCGCTTCACTCCCCCATCGAAGCCGCTCTCGACGAACTCGGCAGCTTCGGCAAGAAGGGCAACGCAATACTCTGGCAGGGCCTTGCCGGCAATACCCGAGCGCTCGCAGAGCTAGCCAGCGACATGCGCCGCGCGCTAGAGGGCGAGGGCTTCACATTCGATCCCAAGCCCTTCCGCGCCCACATCACGTTGATGCGCAAGGCCAACCTCATCGAAGCCACGCTCATGGCGCCGCACAAGGAAGACGGCATCATCGACACGGTCACGCTCTTCCACTCCCATCGAGTCGACGATCGGCTGGTCTACGAGCCGATTTACCGCGCAATCCTATGCTGAATAGCCGCTCGGCAACGCCATTCAAACATTGCCGATTGACATTCATTTGCGCCTTTGCAAGAATTAACAAGCTGTTCGATTGCGCCGTTACCTCAGATGGATAGAGGGTCTGACTACGAATCAGAACGCCGGGGGTTCGAGTCCCTCACGGCGCGCCAGAATCTCCAAGAGCCCCACGCGGGGCTCTTTTAATTTTCCGAGCGAGTTTTCACTGCAAGACGAAAGCGAGCAGGCGCAGTGCCTGCTCGCCGTTCTGGATGGACATGTGCACCTGGGGCTAGTCCTCGAGATAGTCCCTGAGCTTGGAGGACCTGGAGGGATGGCGCAGCTTGGCGAGGGTCTTCGACTCGATCTGGCGGATCCTCTCGCGGGTGACGCCGAACTCCTTGCCGACCTCCTCGAGCGTCCTAGCATGGCCGTCGAGCAGGCCGAACCTCAGCTCGATGACCTTGCGCTCGCGGTCGGCCAGGCCGTCGAGAACGCTGCGCAGCTGCTCCTGCAGCATCGAGAAGCTCGCGGCATCCGGAGGAGCCACAGCGGCCTGATCCTCGATGAAGTCGCCAAGCTGGGAATCCTCCTCCTCACCGATCGGCGTCTCGAGGCTGACCGGCTCCTGGCTGATCTTCTGGATCTCTCGAATGCGCTCGGGCGTCATGTCCATCTGCTCGCCGATCTCCTCGGGAGTTGGCTCGCGGCCGAGCTCCTGCAGAAGGGTACGTTGGACGCGAACGAGTTTGTTGATGGTCTCTACCATATGCACCGGGATGCGGATGGTGCGGGCTTGGTCGGCGATAGCGCGCGTGATGGCCTGGCGGATCCACCACGTTGCGTAAGTGGAGAACTTGAAGCCCTTGGTGTAGTCGAACTTCTCGACTGCGCGGATAAGGCCGAGATTTCCCTCCTGGATAAGGTCGAGGAAGAGCATGCCGCGACCAACGTAGCGCTTGGCGATGGAGACGACGAGCCTGAGGTTGGCCTCTATGAGGTCCTGCTTGGCGTTGAGGCCCACCTGCTCGACCTTGGCAAGGTGGTTGCGCTCGCGCGCAGGCAGCTCGATGCCCTCGTCGATGGCATCCTCGATGGCCTTGGTTGCCTCGAGGCCCTTCTCGATCTTCATGGCGAGATCGATCTCCTCCGCGGCGGAGAGCAGCGGAACGCGGCCGATCTCCTTGAGGTACATGCGGACCGGATCTCCAGTGAGCATCGCGATGTTCGGGTCGTTGGCCATGCGGCGCGCGCCGCGCTTGGACTTGGCAGCGGTGATCTTCGGGAGGATCGTATCGACATCGGCAGCAACCTTGAGCTCGGACTCGGGAATGTTGTCGACGACATCCTCGACGGACTCGGTAACAACGTCGTCTGCATCGTCCTCGATGAGCAGCTCTTCGAGATTGACCTCCGGGCCCTCGGCATCGTCAGGATCCTGATCGTCTGGGTCCTCGTCGGAAACCCTGACTCCCTGCGTAGCGAGGAAATCGACAATCGATTTGATTTGCGCTTCTTCAAGCTCTGCAGAACTGAATATCCCTTTGAGCTCGTCGTATGTGAGATAGCCGCGGTCGAGTCCAGCTTGCTTGGAGATCATCAGCTCTCTCTCATACATTTCGATTTCAGGGGGAAGAATGATCGCTTCGTTTTCAGCCACGTTGTTCCTCTCGTTTAAAAGGAATGCATTTTACTCGAACCTATATTATTAATGCATTATCACAAGAATTGCAACGATTTCCTTGAAATGCTGCTTAAAACCAGCGTTGTGCCACGGATCGGCGCGCAAGCCCAAGATGTTGATGATTGACAGGTTGGCTCGAACGCGCGAACAGCCTACTTGCGCAGCTCCGAGAGCTCCTTTTGCAAGCGTGCGACCTCGGCGAATAGCGTATCGCTCTCCTGCTCGCTTAGCCCCTGCGAGTACTTGAGCTTGCTGTTGATCGAGGCTATGCGATCTGACAGCGATGCGCACTTGCGCTCCTTGAGCATGAGCTCGGCAAGCTGTTGGGCCTCCTCGTCATCGTAGGACCCCGGCACATAGTCGCTGAAGATGGCCTCGGCCTCGGGATAGTCAGCCAGACACTTCGAGATGATCTTGGTAGGCTCTGCAGCGATCCCGCAGGAATCGGCAACTCCCACGATAGCCGAGAAGAGTTCGCTCGACCATCCCATCTCCTCGATTCCCTGCGCAATGGTGGCGCGTACAGCCGGACAGAAGACGTAGAGGCACGCAAGCTGGACCTCCCACTTCCCCACTCCATCTGCAGGCACCGTGAAGCGCGGAGCCGCGGGCTCGGGCGCGGACGCAGGTTCAGTCTGGGACCACTGACCATAGGCAGGATTATCATCGTCGTAATTGCGCACTGGGCGATCAGCCTTGAGCGAGTCGAGCGTCTTGCGCATGCGTTGGAAGTCGAGTTTGAACACATCGGCCAGGTAGTTGAGATACTCATCGGCCAGTATCGAGTCCTTGATGGGCGCGAGGACCGCCAATATCTTCGGAAGAGCCTGCGACCGCAGCTCAGGGGTGGAGAGATCGTGCTCGGCGAGCTTCTTGTCGATGACGAACCTGAGCAGCGCAGTGGCGCTATCGAGGACGCCTTGCATCCCCTCCTCGCCATGCTCAGCTATGTACTCGGCCGGGTCCATGTCCCCTGGGATGACAGCGACGAAGAGCGCAACTTGCCTCGCACCGGACTCTGGGGTGATCTCGGGGGTTATGAGGTCTCCGGCGCGCTCGGCAGCCTTCTGGCCAGCCGCATCGCCGTCGAAGAGATAGATCACCTTGTTGGCGAAGCGGTTGAGGACCTTGATATGCTGAGGCGTGAGCGCGGTACCGAGAGTTGCGATGGTGTTGGTGAAGCCCGCCTCGTGCATCGCGATGACGTCGGTATAGCCCTCGACCACGATCGCCGTTCCGCGACTGACGATCGATGACTTAGCAGCATCGATGCCGTAGAGGTTCTCGCGCTTGGAGAACAGCGGGCAGTTCGAGGTGTTGATGTACTTGGGCTCTCCCCTGCCGATCACCCTGCCGCCGAAGGCTATCGTGCGCCCCTGCAGATCCCTGATCGGGAACATCACGCGGTTGTAGAACCTGTCGCGCAGGCTGCCGCTGTCTGCGCGCATGGCCAGGTTGGCATCGATCATCTCCTGCGCGCTGAATCCGCTTTGCGTCAGGAATGCCGTAAGAGAGTTCTTGCCAGGCGCATAGCCGAGGTTCCAGGTCTTGGGAATCTGGCCGCCGAGGCCGCGTTTGCTCAGGTAGCGGCGCGCATCGTCGTTTCCCTCTCCGCGGCCGCGCATCAACTGCGTGTGGTAGAACTCGGCTGCCTTGTCACATGCGGAAAGCAGCCTCGCTCGATATCCCGAGGGCATTCCGCCCTCCTCCTCGACGATCTCGATGTGAGCCTTGTTCGCGAGGAACCGCACCGCATCCGGGAAGTCGAAATGCTCCTTGCGCATGATGAACTTGAAGACGTCGCCGCCTTCGCTGCACTGGCCGAAGCAATGCCAGAGCTGGGTCTGCGCGTTGACCTTGAACGAAGGGGTCTTCTCGTTGTGAAACGGGCAGCAACCCCAGAAATCGCTTCCGCGCCTCCTGAGAGAGACGTATTCCGAGACCAGCTCGACGATGTCGGTGGCCTCCCGTACCCTCGTGATGTCCTCTTCTGAAATGCGTCCCATGCTCTGCCCGTCTCGGCCGATGCAACATGCCATCATCCATTATCGCACACTTGGTGCGCGCATCGATTCCTCACGAACGTCCAACCTGCAAGCGAAGCGATCGCGCTTTGCGCCGCGTGCGATGTTAATCTATCTTTGTACGTGCATCAACTCTCCCTGAGCATTGGAGGAAGCAATGAACGAATGCGAGCTCAAGTACGGCTGCAACCCCAATCAGAAACCTGCGCGGATCTTCATGAAAGATGGCTCCGACCTGCCTATCGAGGTTCTCAACGGCAAGCCCGGATACATCAACTTCCTCGACGCTTTCAACTCCTACCAGCTCGTCAAGGAGCTCAAGGCCGCTACGGGCTTGCCCGCGGCTGCTTCGTTCAAGCACGTCTCCCCCGCCGGCGCCGCTGTAGGCACACCGCTTTCCGAGGTCGAGCGCAAGATCTACTTCGTAGATGAAGGCGCTGAGCTCTCGCCTATCGCCTGCGCCTACATCAAAGCCCGCGGAGCCGACAGACTGTGCTCATACGGCGACTGGGCGGCTCTCAGCGATATCTGCGACGCAGCTACGGCGACGTATCTCAAGCAGGAGGTCTCCGACGGAATAATCGCGCCCGGCTATACCGACGAGGCGCTCGAGATCCTAAAGACGAAGAAGGGCGGCAGATACAACGTCGTGCGCATAGACCCGAGCTACGTGCCTGCTCCCGTGGAGAACAAGGACGTCTTTGGCATCACCTTCGAGCAGGGTCGAAACGACTATGCCATCGACACCGAGATGTTCACCAACATCGTCAGCGAGAGCAAGGAGCTGCCCGAGAACGCCAAGATCGATATGGCCATCGCGCTCATAACGCTCAAGTACACTCAATCGAATTCGGTCTGCTACGTAAAAGATGGCCAGGCAATCGGCATCGGTGCAGGTCAGCAGAGCCGCATCCATTGCACTCGCCTGGCTGGCAACAAGGCGGACAATTGGTATCTGCGCCAGCATCCCAAGGTCCTCGGGCTGCAGTTCATAGACGACATCAAGCGACCGGCGCGCGACAATGCGATCGATGTCTATCTCTCCAACGAATTCGACGACGTGCTTGCCGATGGCAAGTGGCAGGAGATCTTCAAGGTGAGGCCCGACGAGCTCACCCAAGCAGAGCAGCGCGAGTGGCTATCGCAGATGAGCGGCGTGACCTGCGGAAGCGATGCGTTCTTCCCCTTCGGCGACAACGTCGAGCGCGCGCGCAAATCCGGCGTCAGATACATCGTCGAGCCTGGCGGTTCGATCCGCGACGACAACGTCATAGAAACCGCCAACGAATACGGCATCACGATGTGCTTCACTGGAATGCGCCTTTTCCACCACTAAGGGCAATCGCTGCATAACCCAACAGAAGAGAATCGCTCCATCGAAGACGGTGGAGCAATTCGTTTGTCCGACTGGTTTTGAAGGCCTTGCGCCTATCTGCTTCAACTCGGACCGACTGGCTCCAGGCTCGGATCCTCGAAGAGCTCAACGGCCTTGGCGACCTCCTCGACGACGTTGATGTGCTGCGGGCACGCCATGACGCACTGACCGCATTTGATGCAATCGGATCCCTTGGCCTCGCGCGTCATGAAGCCGTACCAGAACTGGCCCTGTCTGAACGAGAACTGCGACTTGCGGTTGACCGCCGCGAAGATTCCCGCGATGTTGATCCCCATCGGGCAGACCTTCATGCAGTACTTGCATGACGTGCACGGCACTGCAACCGCCGTAGCCATAGCCTCCTGCGCGGCCGCATAGACCTCCATCTCGGCGTCCGTCAGCGGCTGGAAGCGCTTGTAGCTCTCGACGTTTTGCTGCACCTGCTCGAGAGTGGACATGCCGCTGAGCACGGTGAGGACGTTCGGGAGGTTCCAGCAGAAGCGCAGCGCCCACTCGGCTGGCGGCATCTTCGGGGTAGCGTTGGCGAAGATCTCGGCGACGCCGTGGGGCGGATCGGCAAGCGTGCCTCCGCGCACCGGCTCCATGATCACGACCGGAACACCGTACTTCTGCGCAACCTCCATGCACTCGCGCGCCTGGACGCCGCCGGCATTCCAATCTGACCAGTTGACTTGCAGCTGCACGAATTCCATCGAGGGATGGTCCTGCAGGGCCTTCTCCAGCACGTCGGAGACGTCGTGCATCGAAAAGCCGATGTGTTTGACCCTGCCAAGCTCCTTCTGCTTCTCGACGAAGCCCCACATATCGTACTTGTCGAAGAACTGCGTGCGGTCGTTGCCGATGTTGTGCAGCAAATAGAAGTCGACGTAATCCACGCCGAGCGTCTTGAGCGAGGTCTCGAACATCTCCTCTATGTCCTCGATGCTCTTCGCGCCAGCCCAAGCCGCAGCCTTCGTGGCGATCTGGAAGCTGTCACGTGGGTAGCGCTCGACCACGGCCTGTCTGATAGCATCCTCGGAGCCCTCGTAGGCGCGCGCGGTGTCGAAGTACGTAAGGCCGGCAGCCATGAAGACGTCCACCATCTCCTTGACCTGCTCTATGTCGGTGCCGCCCTCTTCGAGTTGCGGCAGACGCATCATTCCAAAGCCCAGCTTGGGGATATCCTCACCCAGATATGACATGGCAAACCTTCCTCGTTCGGTTTTCCTTAGATTGAACTATATCCCATAGGAGGGCAAGATGCGCTTGAGTTTGGGCTTTTATTCTCCAGTAATGACGATTGTGGTGAAATATCCTGCGCTCTTGGCGAGCTCAGCGCCTTCCGAGAGATCCTCGATCACGAGCTCGTCGGGAAGCCCGCAGTTCGATACCAGCTTGGCGCGATGCAGCATGCCGCGAGCCTCTAGTGCCGCCATCACCTCATCGAGTTGGCTGGCCGATTTCATCAGCACCAGGCTGCCGGGAAGATCGAGCGCCTTGTCGAGGCCCTTTGCAGATGCCGGGATGATATGAAGCGGGGCGTTCATCTCGGTGAGGCTGATGCCCAAGCGCGAGCCGATAGCGGAGAAGCTGGTGACCCCGGGAACCATCTCGCAAGCGTATCCGCGCTCGGCGAGCTCGGCGATCAGGTAGCAGACCGTGGCGAATATCGAAACGTCGCCGAGGTTGACCATCGCCACGTCGCGGCCAGCATCGAGCTGCTTGGCGATAGCGTCCGCGGCAATCCGATAACTCTCAGCACGCTTGGACGCATCGCGCTCCATGGTGAATTCTATCGGGAGAATCTCCTTATCCGTCAGGTCAAGTGCCCCCCGCGCGATGTCGAGCGCGAGCATCTCTCCGCTGCGCGTGCGCGGAGCGGCAACCACAGGGCATTTCCCCAGTATGCGAAGCGCTTTGACGGTGATGAGCTCGGGATCGCCTGGGCCCACCCCGACTCCGAAGAACCTGCCCTTCGACACGATGCCCGCCGATCACATGGTGTCTGCGCCCAGGCCCTCGCAAGTGAAGGCCCAGACCATAACGTCGCCATCCTTCATCTTGTAGACGGATGATCCGTAGTTGGGCATCCATCCGTTGATCTTGTAGATCCAGCCGGAAAGGTCTCCGCAGTCGAACTCGTAAAGGTTGTTGATGCCCTCGACGTACTGCGACGAATAGGTTGCCGACCAAGAGTACTCGAGCTGGATGTTCGCGGCCTTGCAGGTGCGCTGCAGCACGTCGAACGCGGTCTCGCCATCGACGAACGCAACGGTCGAAGTGGCCAAGATGATGCCGTTGCTCGGGACGTAGGCGTTCTTGCCGGGCGTGAGGTCGTCCATGTGGTTGAGAATGGTGTCGCACCGGATCTCGACCGTGCAGGTCAGCACCTTCTCATCGCTGCCGCTGCCGCCGCCAGAGCTTCCACCGGAACCTCCGCTGCCGCCGCTGCCGCCGGAGCCGCCGTCAACGTAGATGACCTCGGAATTGGCCGCCTCCTCCTGCGCCTTGTGCTTGGCCTCGGCGCGGTCGTTGAGAACCTGCTTGAGGTCGGCGCTGGCAACCACGATGCCATCGAAGCCATCGAGGTCGAGCAGCGTGTTGATCATGTAGTCGCTGAGGGCATTGGCTTCCACCTTGCCAAGCTCGGTCTTGGAGTCGTCTAGAACGAGCAGCCTCTCGCCTGCCGACGCATCGGTGCCATCGATGGTTACCTTGCCGAGGAAGACGTAGGCTTCGACGCTGCCCTCGTTGACGCTGAGCTCGAATACCGCGCCTGGCGTCGTCACAACATGCTTGCGGGCGGTGATCACGTACTCCTGGTCGCGCGCGACCAGGATGTCGCCGGTCTTGACGTCAAGGCTGCTGGGGGTCTCGCCATCGATGGCGACGGTGAGCTCGGTGCGCTCGTTCATCGCAACCTTGCCGACATCCTTGAAGTTCAGGTCGACCGAGGAGCCGACGAGCGTCTCGATGTAGTCGCCGTCCTGTAGGTCGGTCTCGTCGTCAAGCGTGTAGGCGACTCCGGCGCGCTCGATGTTCGCATAGCCGACCTTGTTGTCCGCCTGCATCGGGCTCTCCTGGTTTCCGCCGAACCACCCTTGGATGTTTCCGACGATCGCAACCGCCGCGGCGATGATGACCGCGATGATCGCGACCATGGCGATATTGAGAGCTTTGCGTTTCTTTGCGTTGGCCTTTGCCATGATGTCTCCTAAGCCGTTTTCCTCAGCATTTCGAAGCGTAACTCACCCACAAGCTGCAACGCAAGCGGGGCGAAGCAGAACGCCGCATAAGCAAGATAGAACACGATGCTGAACGCGGTGATCCTGTTCATGATGATCATCGGATCGTATACGATTCGCGTCTGGTTGAAGAGGATCGCCATCAACACGAAAGCGATGCAGATGAAGAGGAAGATCACGAACGACCTGTCGCGATTGTCGAAGCGATAGATCGAAAACGCAGTGCGTCCCTTGAGCGAATAGCCACGGCTGCGCATCGAGCGCGAGCTTTCCACCAGGCTCTCGGAAATCCAGGTGATCAGGATCGAAAAGCGCCTGACCCAGTTGACGAACCTGCGCGGAATGGGCCCCTGACCGCCTCCCATGCCGATGCACTTGCGACCGGTATCGATGACCCGCGAGCGCTCCTTGATGCGCGGAACCATGCGCAGCAGAATCGAGAGGAAAAGCGAGAGCTTCGGCGAAATGCGCCCGAAGAGGTAGACCACCTTGTCGCTGCTGATGATCGCGTGCATGCATGAGAGCCACATAAGCACGGTGGCGACGATCGTCGCGAAGACGAAGCCGAAGACGAGCGACTCGAGCGTGATCTGGTTGCCCGCGAAGTTCATGTGCAGGTTGGTGACGCCGAAATGCGTGTAGTAGGCGTAGAAGCACGCGAACGCAGCTATGAGCACGAGCAGCACGATGTTGAAGATGAGCGCCCGCACGCCGTTGAGCTTGATCGAGTAGATGAATGCTGCGATGAACGAGATCGCGAGGAAGACTGGGTGCGTAAAGCATAGCGTCGCGACTATCACCGCGGCGAAGAATATGAAGTTGATTGCCGGATGGTAGGAATCGAACTTCAATTACTCACCTTCCATGAAGCCGTACTTCACCTTGACGCGGTCGAGCTTCTCGCACAGCGGCTTGGCGGCGAGCAGGAGCGTGACAGTGGTGGCGAAGGCCAGCGCCGCATTGACCGGCAGTCCCGAGAGGTAGATCGCGCCAGCGGATTCCCATGTGATCTCGGATAAGCTGAGGAAGAGCGCGCAGGTGTCGAGCAACGGGCCTACGATGCACAGCGGCACCGCTATTCCTGCGATGATCAGGTGGACGGGCTTGGTCTTCAGGATGCCCTTGTGGGCTAGGATTCCCCCAACCAGGCCCGCGATTCCATAGGCGAACATCTGAAAAGGCGTCCATGGACCCTGGCCGAAGATGAAGTTCGAGACGAACGCGGTGAGGCTGCCCGTCATGAAGCCCGCTTCCGCTCCCAAAGCCATGCCGGCGATCATGATCACCGCTATTGTCGGCTTGAACGAGGGTGCCCAGATGAAGGCAACCCTCGAGACCACGGCTATCGCGATCATCACCGCTATGATGACGAGCTCGCGCGCCTGCGGCTTGCGGTTCTCGAACGAGATGAAGAACGGAATGAGCGTGTAGGCGATGATCAGGACGCTCGTGATGTAGTAGTTGCGGTCGCCAAAATTCCAGCCGATGAAGATCGTCGGCGGTATGAGTACGAGTATCGCGATGATTGAGACGATGGTGCGCTTGGTGAGGCGCTTGCGGCCCGATTTGGTGAGCCTGGCCGCGCGCTGTTCGGCGATCTCGCCGGTGATCTCGGTGGTGGCGAGCGGGGCCGCAACCGGCTCGGGCACTGGCTCGATTTCGAGCTCTATGACCTCTTCGGCGGACTCTGGCACAGGCTCGAGCTGCTGCTCGGGCTCAGACTGCATCGCAACCTGCACGGCAACCTGCATCGCGAGCTTCGCGGCAGACTGCTCCTCGGCAACTTCGACCACGGCCTCCTCGGCAACGACCTCGGCAGCCTCCTCATCCATATTCAGAGCGGAAAGCGCGTTCAGGGCGCCAATGCCCTCTTTTACCTGTTCGCGAGACATAGTTCGATCACATCTTCATTCGTAATTGCGTTTTGGAACATGTGCCTGCTCATGCGGTTGGCGGCAGTGGTGTAGAAGCAGTTTTGCGAGAAGAACCTCGACGGCGTGTTAGTGGTGACGATGCCGCCATCGAAGAACATCGAGACGCTGTCTGCGTAACGTGCGCAGAACTCAACGTCATGGGAGGCCATGACGATGGTAACGCCCTGCTCGCACAGCGTGCGGAAGATCTTGGCAAGCTTGATCTTGAAGAAGTTGTCGATGCCCTTGGTGGGCTCGTCGAGCAGCAGGATCTTCGGATTGCACAGAAGCACCTTGGCCAGCGCGGCGCGCTGCTGCTCGCCGCCGGAGAGGTCGTACGGGTGCGAATCCATGTACATGTCGACTTCGCAGAGCTTTGCGACCATATCCACCGCGGCGGCCTTCTCCTCGTCGGTCTTGAGGTGGTCGACCATCTCGAAGAGCTCATCGCGCACGGTCTTCTTCACGAAGAGGCTCTGCGGATCCTGCGGAAGCATCGCGAGGTTGCCCTTGAAGAGCTCGTTGGACTTGTACTTGTCGATGGGCTTGCCGTCGATGAGCACCTTGCCGCGATATGGCTTGCAGATGTTGCAGATCGACTTGAGCGTGGTCGACTTGCCCGTGCCGTTGCCGCCAACGATCGCGAAGAGCGTGCCCCTCTCGACCTCGAAGCTCGCGCCCTTGACCACGTCGGGCGCATCCTTGGCGTAGCGGAACCAAACCTCGCGCAGCTCGATGGCAGGATCATCCACCTCGGGCAGCTCCGGCGACTCCTCGATGGAGGTGCGCTTGAGCTCCTTGCCTTCGAATTCGCTTGTGAGCCAGTTGCGGCCCTCGCGCACGGTCAGCGGACACTCGCTATTGCTCTTCGAGCCGTAGAAGATCTGCACCGGCGATGGCAGCGCGGCGAACATGTCGTCGTTGGAATCCTTGAGATGCTCGCCGATCCTGCGCGGGTTGTCGTCGGCGATGATGCGGCCCTGATCCATGACGATGAGCCTGTCGGCCACGGAGAAGACGTCCTCGAGCCTGTGCTCGGAGATGATGATCGTCGTGCCGAGCTCGAGGTTGATCTTGCGAACGGTGTTGAGGAAGTCGGTCGCAGCAATCGGATCGAGCTGGCTCGTGGGCTCGTCGAGGATGAGGACGCTGGGCTGCATGGCCATGATCGACGCGAGATTGAGCAGCTGCTTCTGGCCGCCGGAGAGCTCGGAGACATCCTTGTGGAACCACTTCTGGATGCCGAAGTAGCTAGCCATCTCGGCAACGCGCAGGCGCATGACCTTCTGGTCGCAACCAAGGCTCTCGAGCCCGAAGGCGAGCTCGTGCCAGACCTTGTCGGTGACGATCTGGTTGTCCGGATTCTGCATGACGAATCCAATCTTCGAGCTCTGCTCGCGCATGTCCACGGTGCTTAGCTCGCGCCCCTCGAAAAGCACGCGGCCGCTGCGGTCGCCGTGAGGAGTGAGCACGCTCTTGAGATGGCGCATGAGAGTGGACTTGCCCGACCCGCTCTTTCCGCAGAGCGTGACGTACTGGCCCTTCTCGATCGAAAGGTTGATGTCGCTGAGCGCCTGCTTATCCGATGTGGGATACGCGAATGTCAGATTCTCGAGCGTAAAATGCGCCATGTGGCTTCCTCCATGATGTGAATCGCTGACGGAATTGCCAGAAGGATAGCGTAAGCGACTATCCCGACAATCGATAATGCGGTGATGGGCGAAATCGCGAAAACGGGCGTGTAGTCGACGTGCATCACTCCGTTGAACATGCAGAACGCAACGGCAGCGATGGCAACTATCATGAGTCCCGTGACTACCTTGTCGCGCACGGAGATGCGGTAGATGGCGAAATTGGTGCGCCTGGCCTCGCCATATCCTCTGCTGCGCATCGAATCGCCGGTGACCACTCCCCCTTCAAGCGCCCAGGAAGTGAGCGCCGAGATGAGCGTGACCGAGTTGGCGACCTTCTCCTTGCGGTCTGCCGAGGCCGGCGCTTTGCCGATGCACTCGCGCGCGTTGGATAGCGTCTCGAAATGGCGCTTGTAGTTGGGAACCAAGCGCAGGACCATCGTAAGGATCAGCGAGATAGACGGGATGAACCTGCCGAAGAGATAGGTGAACTTGTCGCTGGTCATGATCGCGTTGTAGCAGCCGAACCAGACGAGGATGCTTACGAACATCCCAGCGATGGCAGCGCCGTACCCAAGCGCCTCGAGCGTGTAGGGCCGGCCGCCGAAGTAGGTGAAGAGAACGTGATCTCCCAGCGTGTTGAAAACTGGATTGATCAACGTGACGAAGACGAAGACGACGGCCATGACCGCGATGAACTTGAGTCCCTTGGCTCCGTGGATAAGCAAGTAGTAGGTGATTGAGCAGACCACGGAGACAGCGAGGAACACCGGGTGCACGAAGAACATTCCGAACACTACTGCAGCGATGAAGAAGATGAAGTTCACGGCAGGATGAAAGCGGCTGAATGCCTCGTCCATGCTACTCCCCTTCCGCGCTCTCTTCTTCTTCGTCGTCGTCGTCGTTGTTGCGCCTGAGCAGCAACAACAGGAACAGGACCAGCAGCGCCGCGCCGCCGATGACAGCCCAGGTCAGCAGGCCGGAGATATCCTCTGCCAGCGGGGCATCACCGATGTGACCGAGCTTTTCGGCGCGCGCGATTGCCGCCTTATCGGCTGCAGAGAGCTCGGCGGCCTTGGCGCTAACGCCAGCAAGGGAGCTCTTGGTTGCAAGCGTCAGACCGAGCGATCGGGTATACCCGCCAGCTCCGTTAGCGGACGATCCACCAGGTTTGGGCGTGACCTTGCCGCCGTTGCCGCCCTGATCCTTGTCCTTATCCTTGTCTTCGGCCTCCTTCTTCAGCTCGGCAAGCTTCGCCTCGGCAGCGAGAAGCACGTCGTAGTTGGAAACCTTGGCCTTTTCGGCCTCGGAAAGCTTGTCGTAGATCCTGCGGGCTGAGTTGATCGCGCCCTCGGACTCGAGGGTCACCTCGCCGATGGCATCGATGGCGCGCTCGGCAGCCTTTGCACTGATGGCGGCAACTGCGAAGACGCGACCGCTGTCGTTCTTGAAGTAGATCGTGCCATCAGGACCAGCTATAGGCGATGTGATGTTGTACTGCTCGTAGCCCGTTGCATCGTAGATGTCAACATATTCGGCATCGGAAGCGGAAGCCGGCGGGTTCTTGACCTTGAGCATGCCAAGGCCGCCAGGCGGGTTGTTGTAGGTGAAGTATAGATAGATGTAGCCTGTGTCCTCATACGCTGTGGAGAGCAGCAGCGAAGACTGCACATTGCCAGGTGCAGATATCTCGAAGATCTTCTTGAGCGTCGAGGAATCGTAGGCCATGACGTAGCCCTGCTCAAACCCATCGCCGCAACCGAAGTACACGACTCCATCGTAGACCACGGGAGTCGAGGTCGACTCGTGGCCCACTTTCGCGGACTTCAGGTTGCTGAGGGCGCCAGTGGCGGGATCGACGTCAACGCGGTAGAGCATGCCGGCCTTGGTGACGAAGTATGCTTGGCTGGTCGATTCGTCATAGGCGATCGAGCTGCGCTGGGTGCCCGCGATGTCTAGGCTGGAGATGACCTGCCCGGTGCGCTTGTCAATCGAGAGGATGTGCGCGGGGGTGGTCGTCGAGCTGTCGTCGCTCTGACCGTTGGAGGTTCCGATGATCAGCACATCGCCAACTGTTGCAGCACCAGCCCAATAGAAGCCGCCCCTAAGCGAGAAGCGCCACGACGGGCTCTTCTGCTCGTTGGTGCTCGACGGATCCTCGTCGGTCGTGGTCAGGCAGACGTAATTGGCATCGCTGGTGTAGCTACGCCAGAAGCCCGTGTAGATGCATCCCTCAGAATAGGTGATCGGTGAGAGCGACTGGCCCTTCAGCGGATCCTTGTAGACCCATAGAGACTCCAGTGTCTTGGCATCGAAGGCTTGTATCGTTCCGTTGGCAAGCGGTGCGAAGATCATGCCGTCTGCGTAGGTCGGCGGCGTGTAGCCCCAGTTGGGCCTCTCCACCATCTCGCCCCGCGCAAGAACCTCGCCGGTATTGAGGTCGAGCTTGTAGATGGTTTTGTTGCTCAGCACGACGAGCGCGTTGTCGACGATGATCTGCACCGATGGCGCATTATCGAACGAACCCGAACCGGCGTTTTCGCCAAGCGCGACGACCCAGATGAGGTCGGTCAATGAGACATCTACTGGAGTTTCGTAATCGACGATGGCCATGTTGGAATCATCGCCACGGAAGTACGGCCAACTGGAGTCGACATCGGGCAGCGACGAGCCCTGCTCAAGCGTGATATCGATCATTGCCTGGGAGCCATCGATCGTACCCGTTGCCGAGCGATAGCCAGCCTTGCTTGCCACGTAAGCCAGCGACTCGCCGGGCATCACCGTGTACTTGCCATCGGCATCGGGCTTGACCGCGGCACCGGAGGAATCGTAGACGGAGAGCATCGCATCGCTCGGCGTGACGTTGAAGCCAACGGCGGTGGAATCGATGCGGTCAATCGCAATCGTGTAGACATTCGTGGCGGAAAACGAGCCCTTGCTCGCAGAAACCGCAACATCAATCGAATCGACGCTCTCGTCGCTGATGTCGACAGCGGAGGAGCTGGAGCCGTTGTAGGCGATCGTGCAGCCGCTGCCCGTTGCGGTAGCTGCCACATCGATGGTCTCCACGCTGCTCGGAACCGTAATCGAATAGTTGTAGCTCATGGATGCAAAGGCCTTGTCGAGGTAGACCTGCGAGCCGCCCTGGGTCAGCGAGAGCTCCTTGAGCGTGGGAAGGCAGTCGACCTTGATCTTGTAGGTGGTGGATGCCAAATCCGAGCCCTCAGGTGGATCGACCACGATTTCGAGCTCGTTGGAGCCCAGGTTCAGGCAGTTGGCGAACGACGAGTTGCCCGATCCAGACCAGGTGATGTCCTTGGTTGCCGGAGCGCCATCGAGGCCCTTGTACTTCAAGGTGACGGTGGAGCCCTCGACGTTGACAACGGGACGGAACCTCAGTTGCGTGAGGGCGTTGGAGGCGGAGGCGTCCTTGCCGTTGTCGGCAACATCGGCCAGCTCGTAGTCGAATATATCAGGACTGAACGTCACAGTGCGGGGATCGCTGTAGGAGGAATCAGAGGCATTCCTGATAAGAACGTTGTCCTTCTTGGGAGTGACGCCGGAGAAGACCAGCAATCCGGTGAGCGCAGCGGCCTCGCTCGCAGCGCCGCGAGTGGGCGCTTTGGCGGAGCCGGAACCATCGGATGCGGGAGTGCTCTTGGAGTTGGAGCTTGCGACCTCGGAGGCAACGTTGGCTTCGGGAGCCGGAACGGCATCGGCCTCAGGTTCCGGGTCTGCAGGAGCTTCGGTCTCCTGCTCTCCAGTTGGTTCCTCGGGTTCGTCGGCTTCGGTGGCTTCGTTCTCTTGCACCTGCTCGACAGCAGAATCTTCCGCTTCGTCGGATGCGAAGGAGAAGGTAGGCGTATAGGCCACCAGCAATACGATGGAAAGAAGAACCGAAGCTATTCCCTTGAACAATTTGGACATACTCGCCCCAATGCAACGTCATGGCTATCGCCCTGCTTTTCACTAACATTTGATTATAACCTCTAGATACGCGCTTTTTTGCATCTAGCTGGCATAATGCATTGCCGAAATTGCGAAATATTGAATATACGGCTGCTATTCTCTTATTCATTCTCGCAAACCGAATGCTGCTATCATTTCATTGTCATGGAAATGGGCATGGCGGCTGCTCTGCGGCCCTTTCAAAGAGAGGATCAACAACATGGCAGGCAAGCTTGAAGGCAAAGTGGCGTTGGTAACCGGGTCGGGCCAGGGAGTCGGACGCGCCATTGCTATCGGATTCGCGCAGCAGGGCGCGAAGGTCGTCACGAACAACGAGAAGCGGCTTGACGGCTCGCTCACCAGCGGTGGTGTCATGAAGGACGAGGACTACGCCAAGCTCAGCGACGAGCGTAAGACGTGGTTCGACAGAGCACGCGAGGAAACGCAGGGCGATGCGTACACCACCGCCGAGACAATCGTGGCGATGGGTTGCGAAGCCACCCCCTGCATCGCCGACATCTCCAAATGGGACGAGGCCAAGCGCTTGGTAGACTTCACCGTCGAGACCTATGGGCGCATCGACATCGTAGCCAACATTGCGGGAAGCTTCGGCTTCTCCCCCTTCGACGAGATCTCCGAGGAGCTTTGGGACCGCGTAACCAGCGTCAAGCCGAAGGGATACTTCAACGTGATGAGGCATGCGGTGCCGTACATGAAGGAACAAGGAGACGGTGGGCGCATCATCAACTGCACCTCTCGCGCCTGGCTCGGCGATATCTTGCGCCATGTGCAATACTGCACCGCCAATGCGGGTGTCGTAGGCCTCACGCGCGGCGCAGCAATCGAACTGGCCGAATTCGGCATCACCTGCAACGCGTTCAGCCCCTGGGCAAAGACTCGCTCATCCTACGAGCTCGAGGCACATGTCGAGGTCGGCAGCTTCAAAGCCGCGCTCACCGACCGCCCGTTGGCAACCTACGAGCAGTCGCCGGAGCCCGAGCGCCTTGTCCCCTTCCTCGTCTACCTCGCATCGGACGAAGGTGCCAAGATCAGCGGTTCGATCTTCGAGCTCGGCGGCGAGAACATCAAGTGGTACTCCGACCCCATCGGGCGCAAGGTAATCACCAAGTACGACGGCCCGTGGACCATCGACGAGGTCTTCGACGCGGTGGAGCGCAACTTCCTGCCCGACTACGAGTCGATCGTGCCTGGCCTGTAGCCATCAATCCTCTTCGATGAGGAATCCGAACCCTACCGCGATTCCCTCGGCATCGCATGCCGCCCATTCGGCAACAAGGTCCTCCTTATTGAACGCCTTGCGCATGACAGGCACCGTATGGAAGGCGTGCTCGATCACCATGCCGCTGACCCCGATGCTATCCGCACCCTCGAGCACGCCGTAATCGCGTGCATCGCCCTTGTTCGAGTAGCAGAGCGTTCCCTTGGTATGAAGGGCATCATTGAACTCATCGGTCCATGCGGTCATGTCGGCGAACGACTCCGCCGCGCCGAACTCCTCCAAGCTTGCATAGCCATGCTCGTAGTTGGTCGCAGTGACGCGCTTCCCTATCTCGTTTCCAACCGCAATCGCATACGGGTCCTTTACGGCCTGCTTGTTCATCAGCACGATCGTCTTGGTGATGCCGATGGGCTGGTCGTAGGTTTCGTGCCTGTTCACGTTCTCCTGATTGGAGCCGGTGTGGAGCGAAATGAAGAGGTTGCAGCCCTCGGCCTGCTCACCCCTCAGCGCCGGATTCGCCGAATCGAGGTCGGCATCGGTCAGGCCTCCGAGGGTGATGCTGCCCGAGTCGCGGGTCAGCTTGCAGGTGATGCCGTAGCCGAGCAGGTCCTCTTGCAGCGCCTTCGCGAGGTCGAGCATGACGTCGCCCTCGCAATACGGATACTCCCCATCGGGCACGTCATTGCAGCCAGCATAGTGGCCGGGGTCGAGGCAGATCAGGATCGAGCTGGCGTAGATAGAAGCGCCGGGAGCGGAATCCACCCTGTCCTTCGCAACAAGCTCCTCCACATCGCTGGCTCCCTTAGGGATCACGCGATACTCGTAGATGATCGGATCGCTTGAGGGAAGCTTGTCGGTGAACTCGACGGCCTTGCCATCTGCAGCTCCGTTGGACTCGATGCTCCCAACAACGTTCCACTGTGCATCCTCTTGGTCTGTGCAGCGGCGGATCACCGTGTAGGCCTCGGATCCGGAATCGGTGGAGTCAACCCAGGAAAGCGTCAGCGAATCCGCGGAATTGCGGGCGAAGGTCAACTGCTCGATGCCGGAGTTCCCGCCCGACCCCGAGCAAGCGACTAGCGCGAAAAGCGATATGGCCAGCGCGAGCGCAAACGCCCAACTGAAGGCTACCTTCAGGCTTTTTCTCTTCATTTCAACCTCGCGTATTTCGTCATGTATCCAACGGAAACACTATAACCGAAAATGCCTATTCATGCGGCCCAATAGCAGCAGGGGCGCCCGCGATTTGCGAGCGCCCCTTTGGTTCGCGGCTTGGCGCGCTGCAGCGCCAGATCAGCTCGAATGTAGCTTGCAGGCTAGCTGATCCACTTGCCCGAACTCGCGAACTTGTAGGTCTTGCCATTGATGGTCTGCGTGCCAGTGGCCATATAGCCGTCGGCCTTCAGGTAGTACCACGATCCGTTGTATTTGACCCACTTGCTCTTGGTGATCTTGCCCGAGGAGTCCATGTACATCCAGCCCTTGGAATCCTTGGCCCACTCGTTGGCGGCCATGTAGCCGTTGGCCTTGAGGTAGTACCACTCTCCCTTGTACTTGACCCACTTGCCCTTGGTGATCTTTCCGTTGGATGCCATATACATCCAGCCGTGGCTGTCCTTTGCCCACTCGTTGGCAGCCATGTATCCGTTGTCCTTGAGGTAGTACCACTCGCCGTTGGTGTCCTTGATCCACTTCGACTTGACGATCTTGCCGTCATCGCCGAGGTAGCACCAGCCCTTGGAGTCCTTGGCCCAGCCGTTGGTGCGGATCGAGCCGTCCTCGTTGACGTAGATCCAATCTCCATCTGCGTCTCTGTTCCAGCCGGGGGCGTAGGCGGGAGCGGGCTCGGAAACGGTCAGAGTCACCGTGTAGGTCGGCGAGTCAGCCTGGCCGTCATTGGCGGTGAACACCAGCGTATAGGTGCCAGGCTCCTCGTAGGTGAAACTGTAGATAGCGGGGATGTCGACGGTAACGCCGCTGTGATCCGTCACCTTGTAGGTGATCTCGTCGCCATCCTCGTCCACGAAGATTCCGCTCAGATCGACAACGTAGGGCTCGCCGACAACTGCCTCGGCCTCAACAGCAGCCGCAACGTCATCAGCCAGGGCGGGCGGAGTGTTGATATCCGGCAGCTCGCCCTCAACAAGGTTGAGAATGTAGATTGCGGGCTCCTTCTCGCCCTCCTGAACGATCACGCGGATGATCTTGTGGTCGGGAATCTTGTCGTAGTCCGCGCTAGCGGCGCAGTTGTTGTTGATGTAGACGTGCGCATCCTCAGGAGCATCGACGGCAACTTGGAAAGCGCCGTCAACGACAACATCGTCATAGACGAACTTGCCGTCCTCAAGTGGGACATCAACGCCGTCAACCGTAATCTTCGCCGGTGCGCCGGTCTTGCCAACTGCAGAGTCGGCAGCTTGCGCCACACGCACCATGTTGACCTCGGTGGACTTCTCACCGAGCGACGGATTTACAATATTGGTCGCGGTCACAATTTTTACGTAATGGAATTCCTTGTTGCTAACATCTACAGGCTGACCGTCTTTGTCAACAGCCCACGCGAGATCCATGCCATCGGTTGGGGCGTCATAATTACCTATATCATCGCCAGATGGATAATCAGCATAAGGATTCAGTGCAATATTGCGGGCGAGCTTTTCGTATCCCACCTCACTCAAAATGGAGCCAATTGTAGAACCCGAGTTTTCAGGATCTGGGATGTTATATTCCATCCAGCCTTCTGTACTTTCATCAGGCAACTTCGTCCCTGAGCTCCCAAGGTCAGCATATCCAAAACCAGCATGTTGAGCCATTTCGCTTCCAGAAGGATCAAGCTCATTTTCGGACTCGAAACAAATCCCAGATACCGTCAGGCTATCATCGCTTTGTCCACTGGAATCAAAATAGGGGTATTTAAGTGGATCGGGATAATAGAGATCACGGTACGTTTTTGAGCTCCCATTAGCATCTGTAATCGTCGTACTTCCATTACCATTCTTGGAATACGTTATCGAGTAATCCCAACTTGCGTAATCCTCATAGTGCATGCCACCCGCAAGCGCATACCAAGTCTCGCCATCTTCACTAACCCAGACTTGACCTGGCTCGCCAAATTCTTGACTCCCCTTATATGCGTTGCCGAAAACAATGAAATCTATTCCGTAAGGATTATTCGAATCATCCTTGATTGGGTCGTCGAACTTGTAAATGATGTATCCGCCGAACCCGCCAAGAGACACTGGACCTGAAGCCTCTCCGCCAGCAGAATAATTACTTCCAACAAGAGATCGCACAGCCCTTGTTCCATAATCGCCTGCACCACTGCGATCGTTAGTGTACTGGGATCCAATGCAGAGATACTCAACGACTGAACTGGGCAGATCATCAAATCTTTGACTGACAACAAACACCTTATACGTTGTCGCCTTGTCGCCCTTTGTAACAACAATCGAGTTTACGGAATCTTGAGACATACCAAATCTCGACTTGGGGGCGGCATTTAGCGAAACTACTAGCTCGTTTTCGTCTGATATCGGCCTTTGAGCGACACCGTTGACTGCTACTTCGTAATCATTAGCGTTGAATGTAAGCGCCACATCTACCTTATCAACGTCATTTGGGACTACCAGATAAGTTGCATGGTCGCATGCATAGGCATTCTGCTCATGTTCAACTGATCCGTAGAGCGCATTTTCATTCTCGAATTGACCACATAACGGGATAGCTTTCGTAATCATCTGATCAGATGGCTGAGGGTCAGGCGGGGTCGAATTGTCGATGTGGAACCTGAAGATCAGGGCGGCGGGGGTGGCCAGGTCGGGATCGTATACCGCGATGTTGTCCCTGTAGTAGAACAGGACGAACATCATCTCGCCGTCCTCGAGCTCGATCTCGAGCACGTAGTCGTACCTCGCGGCATCCTGCACGTAGTTAGCTATCGCCATGGATCGGATTTCGAACCACGTCCCCTGGTCTAGCTCATCCTCGCTCGAGAACCCCGCGGTCGACAGCGCCTTGGAGAAATCATCCTGCGTCGGAGGGTCGCCCAGCGTGCGAGCCGAGAGGGTGATCTCGTCGTACTCCTCGATGCCCGACAGCGTCACGTCCCAGCACTTAGCCTCGGGGAATAGCTCGGGCGCGAAGTCCTCTGGGACCTCTGTCTCAACCGCGGATACGACGTCGGCTCCGGATATGGACGCCCAGACCTCGTTGTCCAGGAGGCAGATCTCATCTCCTGAATCAGACCCCCCCGATTCTGCAAAGGCAGGGAGCGCAAGGCCGAACGCCAGCACCAGCGATGCCAGCAGCATGCCCAGGAAGCGCAACCCTCTCTTGGTGGATAGGGGCTTCTCTCTCATAAGGTTTCCTCCTCTCTTCGCGGCCCGCGACCTTCCGCGGGGCCTTTCGTCCTGCCGCTTGGCGCGGCACGTGCCCTTGCAGGCAACGAGGACCGGATCGAGGTCGGGGCATGCGCGCGCACGCCTCAGCCGGACCATGGGTTTCCCTTCGAAACCCCGTTCCGATCCCCGATACGAAGAGAGAGAGCCCGCCCCCTCTGGTATGATGCGGCGCACGGCGCGCCGCCCCAAAATACAGACAGGCCGCAGCGAGCGTCTGCTGGACGCTTGCGGCGCGGCCCGTGATGCACCTTGGTCTCCGCCTGCGACTTGGCGATCGCAGACAGCGTATCTTCCATTCCCGTAGGTCTTCTGGCTCGCGACTCTCAGACGCGCGTCTGCGGTTGCGGCGCCGCGCGGTTGCCCGCGATCTTGCCCGCACCCGCCTGCGCCATCCTGCGCGTGAACGCCAGCCTTCCCAGGTTGCCCCAGTGACCGGCTTTCGCCCTCGGGACGTTCACGCTTGTCGCATACAGCGGCGGCCCCACCCAGGATTCCCACCTGGTTCACTTGTTCATCCCCGCAGGTAACGCGCTTGCCGGCGGCGCGTGCCACCCGCCTGCCGTAACCCCTGCGAGGCCACAGGAAATCGGCCTGTCTCCAAGCGTTTACAAGTGTAGCACAAGTGTCGGGGCGCGCAACTGCTGCGCTTGTCGCGATTTCGCGCGGACGCGAAGTGCGCAAATTTAGAAAGAAAAGCATGGCGGACCCTGATTTGAATCCAGCATTTGAAGGAAGGAGGAGTGATGAGTTGGCTGCAGGTTATAGCCTACTGGAACTGTAAAAGAGCCCCGACGCACTCGGCATCGGGGCACTAGGTAGTGCTATGAACGCTGCTGCTGCGGGTTTAGACGAACTCCTTGAGGTTGGCTTTCTCGCCAGTCTCAGGATCGGTGACCTCGTTGGTCCACGGATTGAACGACCAGCCCTTGGCAGTAAGCTCGTGGAACTTCTCGATCTCGGCCTTGCGCGGCGACTCCATCTTTACGTACTGATCGAAGTTGCCCTGCTCGGCAACCACCTGCGTGGGCGTGATGTCGCCATCCTGCACCGGGTAGATCTTGCAGATCATCGACTTGATCGGCGAGCCTACGCCTCCCTGCCCTGCGAGGAAAGCGCGCGTGCAGTTGTTGGGGTTCGACTCGAAGGTGTCGAAGAAGTACGGCGCCTCTGGCCTGGCCTCTGGGAACCACCAGCCGTGCTCGGCGTGGACGGTCTTCTCGTTGACACGCGGGGTGATCTTGGCGACCTGCTTGAAGCGGCCATGGTCGTTCTCGATCCACACCCACTGGCCCTCGTGGATGCCGTACTTCTCCGCGGTCTTCGGGTTGATCATCACCAGCGGCACGGGATGCAACTCGCGCGCCGTGGGCAGCTGTCGATGCTCGCTATGGAAGAACTCGAAGGAGCGACCGCCGCACGTGAGGATGAGCGGGTACTCCTCCATGAGCTCGGGCGTGGAGATCGGGCCGTAGGGCGGCTCGGTGTGGAACGGCGTGGTGCGCAGGCCCCAGTACTGGTAGAGCAGCGGGGTGAGCTCGAGACGGCCGGACGGGGTGCCGTAGCCGACGGAGCCATCGGGCCTGAACATGCCCTTGGCGGCCTTGTAATAGGTGGCGTTGAACTCGTCGTACCTGTGACCGCACATGTCGGGATCCTGGACGAGGTTGATCCAGTCCTTGTCCGCCGGGAAGAGCGTCTTGCCGGAGTTGACGGAGCCGCTCTGATCCGTGGCCTCGGTGGTAGCGGAGAACGAGCCGGTGCCGTCGTGGAGGTACCAGTTGAGGAAGTCGATGTCGTTGTCCCACTGGCCGAAGACCTCGGGGTTGAGGCGCTTGCCCAGCTCAATGATGATCGTCTCGTCCGATTTGGCCTCGTAGAACTGCGTGACCGCGACCATCGCGCGAGCCGGGGTCCACCAGGTGCGGGCCGAGTTGCGCTCGGCGCTCATCGCCACCGGCAGCAGGATGTCGGCGCAGGCGACAGAGGTCGGCGTGAGGAACGGGTCGGCATTGACGATGAAGGGGACCTTCTGCATCGCGGCCAGAACGCGCGGCGCGTCCATGCCCGGGCACGAGATGGTGTTGGACGATTGCATCCACAGCATCTTGATCGGATATGGGAAGTCCTCCTCGATTGCCTGCAGGAGCGGGTCAGACGCCGCGTGAGCCACGAAATCGCCACCTTCGATACCGAGGCCGAAGCTGTTGTTGAGCTTGAGAGCGCGCCACTCAGGCGGCGTGAAGGCCTCGCCCGATGCGTAGCCCGCATTGCATTCGAACGCGTTGTGCACGAGGATGTTGCCGCCGGGCACGTCGACGTTGCCGCAGATGGCCATGAGGTCGCAGCCTGCGAGGCACAGCGCCATCGCGGAGAGCTGCTGGTCGAACGAGAGGCCCCACTGGATGGCCGAGGGGTTTCCGGCCGCGTAGGTTCGCGCGGAGGCGCGGATGTCGTCGGCATCGAGGTCGCAGATGGGCGCAGCCCACTCCGGGGTCATCTCCTTGACCGCCTCGGCGAGCTGGTCGAAGCCGGCGCACCAGTACTCGACCGCCTCGTGGTCGTAGAGATCCTCCTCGATGATCACGTTGAGCCATGCGCACGCGAGCGCGGCATCGGTGCCCGGCCTGATCTGCAGCCAGTGCTCGGCGCGAGCGCCCCACCACGTGAGGCGCGGGTCGATCGAGATGATCCGCGTGCCCATCTGGACGCACTGCACGAGCCAGTGGCCGATGTAGCCATCGGCGTTTGATGCCAGCGGCTCGTTTCCCCAGACCACCAGGACCTCTGGCGGAACCCACTCCTCGTTGTTGTAGCGCTCCTCGTGGCACTGCGACGCGTCCACCACGGTGAAGTCGCCGAAGGGCGCGATGCAGCCGCACACGCGCGGCATGTAGCAGGAGAAGCCAGTGAACGCGAAGGTCGAGATGTTCGGCGTCTTCAGCGCGGCCTGACCGAAGAAAGGAACCTGCCAGTTGATGTTGCGGCCGGTGCCGTGGATGCACATGATCGCGTAGCCGCCGTCGGTCTCCCAGATCTCGCGGACCTTGGCCTCGATCTCGTCGTAGGCCTCGTCCCAGGTGATGCGCTCCCACTTGTTCTCCCCGCGCTCGCCCGCGCGCCGCATCGGGTACTTCACGCGCTGTGGGCTGTTGATGGCCTCGGGAAGCATGAGGCACTTGATGCAGAGCTTGCCGTTGGTGCACGGATCGAGCGGGTCGCCCTCGACCTTCTCGACCTTGCCGTCCTTGACGTAGATCAGGATTCCGCACGAGGTATGGCACCCCGGCGGCGAATAGTGGTATGTGCGGGTGACGGTGTAGCCGTCCTCCTCCCACTGCCACTCCCCTGCATGGTAGGCCTCGCGATCGATTGAATCCAGGAATTCTTGGTAGTCAGCCATGATGATTGCCCTTCCTTTTCCTTCCGCATCCACATGTTTCCCGCATGTGGATGCACGATATTTCCATTTTAAACGGACTGCCGTTTCAATCAAAGGGAAATGCGAGCGCTTTTGAAGCCTTTGCCAGCCGCGATCGCCGAGATCGATGGCCAAAAATCCGACTTTTGAACGATTTTTTAGTTTTTAGCTAGACAGGTGGCAAAAATATCGACTTATGTACGATTTTTTCAGCGCTGATTCGAAATTGCCGTGTTCGTATCAGCAAAACCGCAGGTCAGATGGGTTGTCCATTTTTGTGACCTGGAAATCACTCCGAATAATCGTACATAAGTCGGAAAAAATGGCCAGCTCGTTGGCGAAAAATGCTGAAATCGCACAAAACCGCAAGTTTTGGCCGCGTTGGATGCCGCTGTCGCGCGAATCGACGCGCCGCAGACCCCCGAAAACGCAGTTGTGCCGGACACCCGAAGGCATCCGGCACAACGTTTGGGCTCTTTGCCGCGTCAGCTCGAGGCCGCAGCGACCCTATGCCACTAGCGGCTTAGAAGACGTGCGCTGCGATATCGAACGCTGCGTTGGTTGCATCGCCGATGGTGCCATTGACGCAGTTGTAGCCGAGGATGTAGACGTCGGTCTCCGGGAGGGTATGCCTGAAGGAGTCGATCTCCTCGATCTTCGGGCGCATACCGGTTGCAACGAGTACGTTGTCGGCCTTGATCTCCTGCATGCGGCCACCCTGGAAGAAGACGACGGAGCCGTCCTTGATCTCGGTGATGGCGGCATCGTAGATCAGCTTGTAGTCTGCGCCGCCCTCGTCCATCCACTGCAGGAACGCGGCGTAGTTGCTCTTGCATGCCATTGCGCAGACAGCCTGCGGAGCAGCGTCGATAACGGTGACCTTCTTGCCGCAGTCGCGCGCGAAGTACATCGCGGACTCCATGCCGACCAGGCCACCACCGATGATGACGATCTCATCGCCGAGCTCGACCTCGCCCGCGTCAGCCTCATAGCTGTAGCAGACGTTCGGGCCATCGATGCCCTTGATAGGAGGCTTGGTGTAGTCGCCGCCGATGGCGATGAAGAGGAAGTCCGGGTTCTCGGCCGCAACGGTCTCGGGGGTTGCCTTGACACCGAGCTTGATCTCGGCACCAGAGGCCTCGACCTGCCTGATGATGTAATTGGTGTACTTCTCGATCTCGCGCTTGAACGGGAGCTCCTGCGCCCAGTAGAGAGCGCCGCCGAGGCGATCCTTGGCCTCGTAGAGGACGACGTCGAATCCGCGCTTGCGGGCGGTAACCGCAGCCTGCATGCCAGCAGGGCCGCCACCGACGATCATGAGCTTCTTGGGCTCGTCGATCTGCGGGAGCTTGCCATACGGGAACTCGAGGCTATGGCCTACCAGCGGGTTGACCGCGCAGCCGATGGGCTGGTGGAAGATGAAGCGGTTGTGATACTCGCAGCGGATGCAGAAGTTGATGTCGTCGATCTTGCCGCGCGCGGACTTCTTGACGATATCGGGATCTGCGAGGAACGGGCGGAACATTCCGACGAAGTCGCAAACTCCGCTCTCGAGGAGCTGCTCGGCGTTGTCGAGATTCATGACGCAAGTGGTGAAGGTGATCTTGGCCTTCTTGAGAGCGTTCTTGAACTTCCAAGTGTAGTCGACCAGCGGAATCTGCGGCAGATACATGCCGAGGGACATCTTGCCGGCAATCGACGGAGGAGCCATGTGGAAGGCGTTGGAGATCGTGAAGATGTCGCAGTAGGGCTCCATGATCTTGGAGATCTCGACTGCCTCATCGACGGTGAGCGCGTTGGGAAGCTTGTCCTCGCCGGACATGCGGATGTCGATGATGAGGTCGTTGCCGCAAGCCTTGCGGATACCCCTGAGGATGTTCATGACGAAGCGGGTGCGGTTCTCATAGGTGTCGCAGCCATACTCGTCGGTGCGGTGGTTGGAGATCGGGCTGAAGAACTGGCCGATCAGATTGTTGTGCGCGCAGTGGAGCTGGATGACCTTGAAGCCGGCCCTCTTGAGCTTGATGGCGCCGCCGATGTAGAGATCCTCGATCTCGATGATCTTCTCCTTGGTGAGCTCGATCGGAACCCTGGGACGACGACCCTCTGCTGCTGCCCTCTCAAGCTCGCCCGGCGACGGAATCGGCGAGGGAGCATAGAAGACGCTGCCCGGATACCAGGCGTTGCGGCCTGCGTAGTTGATCTGCGCGGAGATCTGGCAGCCCCAGCGATTGACGCGCTCGCGAAGGACGTTGAGTCCGAGAAGCACGGGCTCTTGCGAGAGGTCGATCTGGCTGACCTCGTCGGAGCACTCCTTCATGTTGACGGCGCAGTTGCCGAGAGTCACGATTGCCGGACCGCCCGCTGCGATGCGCTCGTACTCAGCCGCCTGCTCGGCGGTGACGAGACCGCGGGAACCCCATGCATGGATGTGCGGAGTGCAGACGATGCGGTTCTTGAACGTGACGCCCTTGATGGTGAGGGGCTCAAAACAGCGCTTATACTTTTCAGATCCCATTTAATCCTCCTTCATACAAGACTCTAGGACTGAGTGCATAGTGCACCCATCGAAGCGCTAACTTCCTTACGCTAATTGTAGCGTGTTGAGAACGATTGGAAACAGTAAATATCGCGCGCATTGATATTTCTGCGATTTAGGGGCTGCAAACGCGAATCCGCGAGAGGCGCGCCAACTTAGCATAAGTTGAAACTTGATCCATGGGCTTTTCGCCGCGCAGCACCGGACGCCTCGGTTTTCCAAGATGCGCTGGAAAAAATCCGCCCTCCCCGACTTGGGGAGGGCGGAGCGGCTTGGCACTAGTCGCCGTGGAGCGCGGATGACCTTGTGGCGCTCTTAGCCGAAGTACCTGTCGAGCAGTCCCTTGAAGGCCTTGCCGTGACGGGCCTCGTCGCGAGCCATCTCGTGGACGGTGTCGTGGATGGCATCGAGGTTGAGGGCCTTGGCGCGCTTGGCAAGGTCGGTCTTGCCGGCGGTTGCGCCGTTTTCGGCCTCAACGCGCATCTCGAGGTTCTTCTTGGTGGAGTCGGTGACGACCTCGCCGAGGAGCTCGGCGAACTTGGCGGCATGCTCTGCCTCCTCGTAGGCTGCCTTCTCCCAATAGAGGCCGATCTCGGGATATCCCTCACGGAACGCGACGCGCGCCATTGCGAGGTACATTCCAACCTCGGTGCACTCGCCCTCGTAGTTGCTGCGCAGGTCGGCGATGATGTCCTCGGGGACGCCCTCGACCTTGCCGACGCCTACAACATGCTCGGCAGCCCAAGTGAGCTCGTCAGCCTGCTTGAGGAAGCGGCTGCCGGGAACCTTGCACTGTGGACACACGAAATCGGCGGGCAGCTCGTCGCCATCATACTCCTCGACGTAACCGCAAACTGGACATACGAATTTCATTTCTCCTCCTTTGTCTAAAGGCTCTTGGTACATCGTTAGATTATATTCGCAAACAGGCGCGCTGCATAGCTAAAGCGGCAATGCCGTTCACTTTTCGCTGAATGCAGATAATGGATAAAACCGCTGGATTTGAAGCGTTTTCGCTACCATACTCAACAGGCGATCGCGTGCGCGTGCTTTCATGCGCCAGATTGCATATACCGTGCATTTCGTGCATATGGATGCAAGATTGCGCGACTGTCAGGGAAAAACGAGGTCCAGCGCCGTGTGGGGTAAGATCGCCTTCATATCGACCTTCTTCATCGCCTACACAATCCAGGCGATTACCGGATTCGCCGGCAACATCTTCGCGATGCCGGTGGGCACGATCTTCCTCGGCGTCGGCAGCTCGGTTGCCATCCTCAACGCGATGGGCTGCCTCGCATGCGGAATGGTCGCGTTCGTCAACATCAAGAGCATCAATTGGAGGGAACTCGGCAAGATCTGCCTGGTCATGGGCTCCTTCATGTTCGTCGGCATCTGGCTCGACCGCATGATCCCCGCCAACGCGCTGCTGAAGGTCTACGCCACCACCACGGTGCTGATCGGCTGCTACTACCTGTTCCTGCCCAAGAAGCGAAAGCTGCCCGACTGGCTGCTCTACATCGTGCTGGCCATCGCCGGCGTCATCCAGGGCATGCTGGTCTGCGGTGGCGCATTCCTCGCGGTCTACGCGGTGCAGAAAATCGAGGACAAGCAGCAGTTCCGCGCAACGCTCTCGATGGTCTGGACGATCCTGAACTTCATCTACGCTATGGTCGCAATCTACCTCGGGCACTACACTCCCGAAGTCGTCCAGATCGTGCTGATCTGCATCCCGGTCTCGGTCATCGCAACGGTGATCGGCCAATACCTGCAGAAGAAGATGTCGCAGGAGCGGTTCCTGAAGTTCATCTACGGACTGCTGATCGCGATTGGCCTCGTGACCTTCTTCGCAAGGGCGCAGTAGGGTTAGATCGCCCCTACTCTGCCGTTCTCCCCCGCTACTGGATCTTGACGATCGGAGCGAGTCCAGCGAGCAGGCGCTTTGTCTCCCCGGTCCTCTCGAACTCGACGGAGAGCGCATCGCCCTCGACCTTGACCACGACACCCCTGCCGAAGACCTTGTGGTCGACCTTGTCGCCCACGGAGAAGTCGCTGCCGCGCTCTCTGCGCGAGCTGCTCGAGCCGAGCAGATTGTCCGCGGTGGCGGCGGTTCTGTGGGTGCGCTGTGGTTCACCGCGCTCGTAGCGCGTGCCGGAACCGTAGATTCCCTTGCGGCTGCCTCGCTTCTCGCGCCCGGTGCCCGAATAACCCGAGCTGCCTATGCCAGCGACGCTGACGCACTCGTCGGGAATCTCCTGCACGAATCGGCTCTTCGGATAGCTCGTGGTGTTTCCGTAGAGGCTCCTGTGCTGGCAGCAGATGATCGAGAGGCGCTTCTTGGCGCGCGTGATCGCAACATACGCCAGGCGGCGCTCCTCCTCCAGGCCAGATTTCTCGAACATCGAGTTCATATGCGGGAAGATGCCATCCTCCATGCCAGCGAGGAAGACGTACGGGAACTCAAGGCCCTTGGCGGAGTGGACGGTCATCAGAGTGACGAAGGAGTCGGAATCGTCGAGCGAATCGAGGTCGGTGCGCAGAGAGAGCCACTCCATCAGCGGCACCAGCATCCGCTGGGCGGTTCCGAGGCCATCATCCTCGGGCTCGGCTTCGGGCACCTCCGCGGCTTCATCCCCCGGCTCGGGCTCCCAGCTCTCCCCCTCGTCCTCGTGCGTCTCCTCATACTCCGAGACAACACCGAAGAACTCCTTGATGTTCTCGACGCGGCTCTGTGCCTCCGGCGTCTTCTGCTCTTCGAGGTATTGCATCAGCCCGGTCTTCTCGACGATCATCTCCACCACGTCGCGCATCGAACCCGTATAGGCGCGGACCTCCTCTATCATCGCGTCGAAGGCCGCCAGCGCGTTCTTCGTGCGAGCGGGGAAATCGTCGAGCACCAGCGAGGCTCTCAGCGCCTCCATGAAGGTCAGGCCGTCCTCGGCTGCCCTCACCTCGATCGCCTGCACGGTAGCCTTTCCGATCGAGCGGCGCGGCGTGTTGATGATGCGCTTTGCCGAGATGTCGTCGGCCGGGTTGACGACAAGGCTGAGATAGGCCATCACGTCGCGGATCTCGGCGCGCTCGAAGAAGCGCGTTCCACCGACGATCTCGTACGGGATGCCGGCGCGCAGGAACATGTCCTCGAGAGAGCGCGACTGCGCGTTTGTGCGGTAGAAAACCGCGTAATCGGAGTACTTCGCTCCCAGCAGCACGCCCTTCTCTATCTCGGAGGCGATCCATCGTCCCTCGTCGCGTTCGTCGCTTGCAAGGTAGATGTCAATCTTGTCACCCTCATCGCCCTTGGTGAAGAGACGCTTGGGCTTGCGGTTCTCGTTGTTCGAAATCACCTCGTTGGCGGCCTTGAGGATCGTGTCTGTCGACCTGTAGTTCTGCTCGAGCTTGACCACCTTCGCATCGGGATAGTCGCTCTCGAAGCTCAGGATGTTCTGGATGTCCGCGCCGCGCCACGAGTAGATCGACTGGTCATCGTCGCCGACGACCATCAGGTTGCGGTACTTCGAGGCGAGCAGCTTGGTGATCTCGTACTGCGCATGGTTTGTGTCTTGGTACTCGTCAACCGATATGAAGGTGAAGCGCTCCTGATAGCCCTCGAGCACATCGGGGTTGTCCTTTAGCAGCAGATATGCATAGAGCAGCAGGTCATCGAAATCCATCGCGTTGGCGCGCTTCAGACGCTCGGAATAGATCGGATACACCTTGGCCGCGGCCTTCTCGACCGGGTTGACGTGCATCATGTCGACGTATTCCTCCGCCGTGATCAGCTCGTTCTTGGCGTCGGAGATCTTGCCGCGCACAGCCTGTATCGGAAACATCTTGGGATTGATGTCAAGCTGCGCGTAGATCTCCCTCATCAGGCGCTTCTGGTCATCATCGTCGTAGATCGTGAAGCTCGAGGTGAAGCCGACCCGGTCGGCATCGATGCGCAGCATGCGGGCGCACAGCGAGTGGAATGTGAGGACCCACATCCCCCGCATCGGGCCGACGAGGTCGAAGAGCCTGCTGCGCATCTCGGCAGCGGCCTTGTTGGTGAAGGTGATGGCGAGGATCTGGTAAGGCGAAACGCCCACGTCGTGGATGAGATGTGCGATGCGATAGGTCAGCGCGCGCGTCTTGCCGCTTCCCGCCCCAGCAAGGACGAGCAGCGGGCCATGCGTGGTCTTCACTACCTCGGCTTGCGCCTCGTTCAGATCGTCGATGTTCAGCGCCATGGTCCCCCTGAAGGTCAGCTAAACGGAAGCCTACTTATGGTACGGCTCGCCTCTGATAATGCGGTGCGCGCGGTAGATCTGCTCGAGCAGCACGACGCGGGCGAGATTGTGCGGGAGCGTGATCTTGCCGAACGAGAGGCGCATGCTGGCGCTCTCCATCAGCGAGATGTCGAGGCCTGTGGGCCCACCGATTATGAAGACGAGGTTTTTGCAGCCCGAGGTGCCCGCGTTGGCGACGAGGTCGGCGAAGCCCTCGCTATCCAGCTGCTTTCCCTGCCTGTCCAGGCAGATGATGCGGGAGTCGCGCGGGATGCTCTTCACGATGGCCGCGGCTTCTAGCTCGCGAGCGTATGTTGGGCCGCCGTGCTTGTCGGGATCGATGTCGTCGAGCTCGATGATCTCAAGCGGAACGTAACGGCGGAGGCGCTTGGCATATTCGCCGCACGCCTCCTTCCAGAAGGTCTCCTTGAGCTTGCCTACCGCGATGACGGTGATCTTCAACTGCTGCCTCCGCTACTCGTTGTCCGAGGCGAGCACGGCTTCGATCTCGATCTCATCGTTGCCCCTGAGAACGGTGAGCTTGATGGTATCGCCGATGTTGTGCGCCCTGATGTCGATGATCAGCTCGGTGGAGTTGGTCACGTCCTTGCCGTCGCATGCAATGACGATGTCGCCGGCTTGCAGGCCCGCCTTCTCAGCCGGGCTGCCCTTGATGACCTCCCCGATATAGGCGCCGTACTCGGCATCGGTCTTGTAGTAGTCGCGGGTGCTCGCGTCGACGGTACCGAGCGTGCAGCCCAGATACGGATGCGCAGCCTCGCCGTTTTCGATGATCTGACTGGCGATATTCATCGCGTAGTTGCTGGGGATCGCGAAGCCCACGCCGGAGGAGCTGCCCGAGTAGGAGTCGATCAGCGTGTTGATGCCCAAAAGCGCGCCATCGGCATTTACCAGCGCTCCACCCGAGTTGCCCGGATTGATGGCCGCGTCGGTCTGGATCATGTTGATGTAGAAGGACGTGCCATTGGTCGAGTCGAGCGATGTGGACCTGTAGAGGGCCGAGACGATGCCGGCCGAAACAGACTTGTCGTTGCCGAACGGGCTGCCGATAGCCATGACCCACTCTCCCACCACTGCAGTGGAGGAATCCGCGATGTCGATGGCTATCAGACCCTCCTTGTCGACCTTGAGCACAGCGAGGTCGCTGGACTCATCGGTACCGACGATCTTGGCCTCGGCGCTGGAATCGTCATCGAAGTGGATGACGAACTTCGAGCCGCCATCGATTACATGATAGTTGGTGAGAATGTAGCCGTCGGGGTCGATGATGACTCCGGAGCCTAGAGAACTCAGCGTGGGCGCTGCCTCGCTATCGCCGCTACTGGACATCGGGCCGAAGGGGCCATACGGGTTGCCTTGGGCCTTTGAGTAAACATCGATGCTGACTACCGAGGGCAAGGACTTGGCCGCCACTGCCTCGGGCAGACTCGAGTCGACGCTGCTAGCGTTGATGGTGACCTGCTGCTGCGCGGATCCGCTGGAGGTGGTGCCGAAGTGGATCATGCCGGTACACCAAAGGACGCCGATGGCAACTGCAGCGCCGACGATGGCGCCGAAGACCCCGAGCAGAAATGCCCCGAATCCGCCGATTCCGCGCTTGGAGGCCTTCTTCTCGGCTTTCGCTGCCTTGGCGCTGGCCTTCTCCGCCGCCTTCCTCTCCTTGGCGCTCTGAGCGGGCTGCGGAGCGCTCTCCGGGGCCTCCTGCGCAACAGGCATGTCGAGGCTCTCCAGGGCGGACTGCTCTGGCGGAGCGGGCACCGCGATCGCGTCGCCGACGGACTGTGTCATCGAAGCTCCGCTGCTTGGAGCGATGTCGGTGGTCAGAGGCTCTCCGGTGTACATGTCATAGCGAATCTGGCCTTCTCCGTCGCCAGATCCTGGAAACTCGCCGAATCCATTCTGACCATTGCTGTCTTCAACCATTTTTGCCTAACCTAACCTTTGAAGCCCATTCGCATTGCCACGAATGCAAGCATGAAAATCTCTCTGAGCCATGGAACAAATATAGCTCACAATCCTTAAAGGAACCTTGAGCTTTCAGCGAATCCATGCAATGAACAAGCGAGGGTTTGCGAAGCGCTCCCAGCTGGTGTTCGATCAGCGGCGCGCAACTTCCCTAGCACCGCGCGTGGCGATTGGACAGCGGGGTCGCCAGCAATCCATTGACAGGGCGGCTCCAGACGTGCGAATCTCTAACCAGAGGAGGTAACATGCCCGATATCGCTATGCGCTTTGGCAAGGATATGCTCGTTTTGGAGGGCGGGACCGCAGCGATGCTCTCCAGCCAGGGAGTGTCTGACGACGACTGCCCCGAGCTTCTCAATGCGCTCGAACCCGAGATCGTCGAGAACAACCATCTGCTCTTCAAGATGGCTGGTGCGCACTGCGCCATCAGCAACACCTTCGGCGGATCGCGGCGCGCGCTGGCCGTCTATGGCCTAGATGACAAGGCAGACGAGCTCAACCGCGAAGGCGTTCGCCTGGCCGGCGCCAACTCCCCCGAGCACATACTCGCCAACATGGGCCCCTGCGGCATCCTCGTCGACAGCCTCTCCGGAGATGGGTACGAGGCCGCCTTCGAACAGTATCGCGAGCATGCCGCCGCGCTTGCTTCCGAGAGGCCCGATGCGATCTACATCGAGACCATGGAGCGCATAGAGGATGCGATCTGCGCAATTTCCGCCGCTAAGAGCGCGTGCAACCTGCCCCTGTTCGTGAGTTGCACCTTCGACGACGAGGGCAACATGGTGGGTTGCGGCACCTCCATCGAGGATGCGGCGGCCGCACTCGAGCGCGCCGGCGCGAGCGTCATCGGCATGAACCACGGGCTCGATTGCGAGCAGATGGTCCCCAACGCGCGTAGGCTATGCAAGACCACCACGCTGCCGGTTCTCGTATCCCCCGATGTCTTCGACCTCGAGGGCATGGGCAAGATCGAGCGCCGCAACGCCATCGACAAGGTCGCCCGATGCGCGATGCTCTACAGGGAGATGGGCGTTCAGTTCATCGGCGCCTGCTGCAATGCCACGCCAGCATGCATCGGAGCGATCTATGCCACCGTGGGCGGGCTCGACGTGGTTGCGCGGTGAGCCGGCATTTCACTGATTTGGAATCGTTGGAACCACTAGACGATTAGGAGGCACGATGGAAAGGCATATCGAGACGAAGTGCGTGCGCTCGGGATATACGCCCGCCAACGGCGAGCCGAGGCAGCTGCCGATCGTACAGTCCACCACGTTTAAGTACGACAACGCCGAGAGGGTCGCCAGCCTGATGAGGCTCGAGGACGAGGGATACTTCTACACGCGACTCTCTAACCCCACCAACGACGCGGTGGCACAGAGGATCTGCGAGCTCGAAGGCGGCACCGCGGCGATCCTGACCTCCACCGGCATGGCAGCAACCTTCCTCGCGGTCTTCAACATCGTAAGCGCAGGCGACCACATCGTCTCCTCCAGCACGATCTACGGAGGCTCCTACAACCTCTTCTCCGTAACGATGAAGCGCATGGG
>JAILQZ010000067.1 GCA_024698685.1 bacterium | reverse complement strand
GAGCAGGTTGGTAGACTGTATCCACCCCATGTGGATCTTGTAGGGCTCGTCGGTGAGCAGCGTGTCGAGCATGCAATCCGCATGAGCCATGTGGATGTTCTCGCAGTAAAGCGGGTACTTGTCGTAGCCAATGGCCTTGCGGGTGAGTTCGAGGCCGATTCCCGACCATCCTTCGTCGAGCTGGAAGCGGTCGACATCGGTCTCGCCATCATCGATTGCTCCACCGAAGTTGACGACGGATGCTGCATCTCCATCTTCCCAGTTGCCCTCGGCCATCTCGGTCCCATGCTCCTCGAGACCAGGCATCGGCGGAATCTCGGCGATGATCTGTCCTCCGGGAACGTCGACGTTGTCGCAGATGGCCATCATGGCGAGCAGCGCATGGCCAGCCTGGTTGCCATTCTGGTTCTGGTCGAATGCAAGGCCCCATGCGATGGTGGCGGGCTTGGCATTGGCATACATGCGCGCGGCGGCGTAGATCTTCTCGACCGGGACCTCGCAGATATCAGCAGCCTTCTCGGGAGTGACGCCGTAAACGGGATCGTTGATGCGCGCCTTGAACTCCTCGAATCCATAGGTCCACTTCTCTACGAAGTCATGATCGTAGAGATCCTCGTTGATGATGACCCAAAGCCATGCCATGATCATCGCGGCATCGGTTCCCACGCGGCAGCGAAGCTGGATCTCGGAACGGGTGGAGAGCCATGTGACACGTGGATCGACGGTGATGAGCTTTGCTCCACGCTTCATGATCTCGAGGACCGAATGGCCCCAAAGACCATCGCCGTTGGAGGCCAGCGGCATCTTGCCCCAAACCACGATGACCTCAGGGCACTTCCACGCCGGATTGTCGTAGGTTCCCTCGAGTCCGCCTGCGTAGTCGATCTCGGGGTAGTAGGCGCCGAGAACGTGAGAGCAAGCAGCGGAGCGGGGCTGATAGCATGCGAATCCGGACTGGGTGTAACATGCATTGGGCGTGCCGAGAACGGTCTGCGCCATCTCTTGGCACATGATTCCGCCGGAACGTCCGGTGCCGGAGAATACCGCGATGGACTCAGGGCCGTACTCCTTCTTGAAGAACTCGACCTTCTCCTTGATCAGGGCATAGGCCTCGTCCCAAGTGCAGCGCTTCCATGCATCGTGCTTGCCGCGATCCTTGGGGTCGCGCATCATCGGGTAGACGACACGGCTCGGATTGTAGACGTAATCCTTGAGGGCAAGGCATCTCGGGCAGAGACGGCCCTTTGTAATCGGGTTGTTCTCATCGCCCTCGACATGATCGAGCCTTCCATCCTTCACATAGAGCTTTAGTCCGCAGCCATTGGGATGGCAACCCGGAGGCGACCACATCGAGGTGCGAACCACTTCGAAGCCATCTTCTTCATAGCGATATGGCTTCCCTATATCGGATTTGAATTCCATAAGCTTCTCCCTTCCTTCTCTTCCCTGAAGCTCGAAGCGCAATATTAGCAGAAGCACGCTTTTTCGCTTCGATTAAACTATAGGTCAATTGGAAGGCTATATGCATGGAAAACAGTGTCCTTTTCCTAGGATAATTTACTAATGTAAACCACTATGAGAACTCTGCTTGCAGCCTTTCGATATCGTTAAGGGCCTCGTGGACGAAGCTTGCAATGCATCGTGCTAGAGAGTCGGGCAGATTGCCTTCTACGGCGATGCTGCCAAAGCTCGAAGCGATCTTACGGGCAATCCATGCTGGATCGTCAACCATGGGAATCTCGAACCTGCGTATCGGGCCGATGGGGGAGAGCTCGTTCGCCCCAGTCCATTCCCGCTCGTCGAATGTTGCGCCGGGCTGAACTTGGATCACGATGCTATCGCTTTCTGCCAGTTTCAACAGCTCGGGAGCGGGATAGCCAGATTCTTTGAAATGCCTTGCCAGAGGTTCGACGCCAAGAATCCTGTCAACCCTGAACATCTTTGGTGATTCGCTCTCATCTTCATATGCGTAAAGGTACTGAACACCGGATTCTGAGAAATATAGCTGCAGAGGCTGCAAAGTTCGAAACGCGGGCTCCTCTCCAGGTTTCGCATACTCGATTGTGCAATATCGCCTTTGCTCGCACAGGAGGGCAAGTTGCCCGACAACGTGCATCGCGCTGGTTGAGCAAATGAAGAGCTTGATCGAGTTTGGATCGCTACCCTTGGCTAGGCAGCTGCCAGCGAGCTTTCCGCGCAATTCGCTTGTTACAGGGTCGTTGAGGTAATCGAGCGCGCATACCAGAGCCAGGCTCTCATCTCTCGAAAGGCGCTTCGGCACGCTGAGCTCCTCGAAGTCTCCAGTGGTGAGAATGCCGCCATCTGGGGGCAGTTCGCGAGAATCCAAGTAGAAGAACTCGAGAAATCTGCCATCGATGCAGCAGCCCGCTAGATCTGCGAGAAGACGCTTGACCTCCGCCTCGTCGCAACCGAACAGCTCCGAAAGCTCGTTGAACGAATAGGCTCGATCAGCCTCCAGCGCATGGATGGCGCTTAGCATGCGTTTGAGCCTGGAGAGCTCGTTCGGCCTAGTCATCTTCTGCCCCCAAGCTGCTTATGATGCTGCGAAGGTGCTCTGCTACCGAAGCGGCGATGGGCTTAGGCTCGAGCAGCATGATCCCTGGACCATTCTCCAGAACCCAGCTTGCAAGCGCATGGGAATCTCGCGCCTCTATGGTCCATAGTGCTCCGCTTGATTGCCATTCGACATCCCCCTTGCCCCAGGTGATCGCGGGAATCCTATTCGCGAGTTCGCCACCGATGAAGATCTTTGCGTTAAAACCCTCCGTTCCGATTTGGAAGGGGAAGAGAATCGGATTATCAGCTTGGGCTACAGCATCCGAACGCACGCCGATAGCGATCGACTTCATGCGCGCGAGCTTGAAGGTTCGCAGTTCGTCGATATCCAAATCGAGTGCGCTCAAGTACCAATCCCCGTGATAGGTGAATAGCGAGATCGGCATTGCATATCTCAGCCTCGAACCCTTCCTTCCAGCCGGTTCGTATTCGAATTCGATCGATCTTCCTCGCGACTTCGCATCGGCTATCAGCCAAGCAGTTTCGGAAGCATCTGTATTTGAAGCTTCGATCTCCATCTCAGGGAGATCGATACCGAGTTTTCTTGCAGCATTTAGAAGATCCTCTTTCAGGAAGAAACCATCATCGGAGAGAGCTGCCTGCACAGCCATGGACAGCGCGCAGCGATCTTTGAAGCTCAGCGATACTTCTTCCTGTGCGACATCGGATGATTCTATGCGATATCTCTTCGGGGATGAATCATCGGCAATCACAGGCAATCCTGCTGCCTCGAGCTTGGTTCTATCGCGCCTGAAGCGCTTGTCGAAGGTATCTCGCGGCTCATCGGTCGAGTAGCCGTCGACACGCTCGGCGATCTGCGAACCGGTCAGCCCGTTTTCGCTCTTGAGCAATGCAATGGCAAGGTTGGTTAGCCTGGTTACCGAGCCGATATGAGCGTCGTTTCGCATTCCTTCGCCCAAATGGAGCCTCCCAGCTCGCGCATACGGCGCGCAAGATGGATGAAAATTCAAATGATTCGCCTGTTATGCTAGCATATTACTGCTTAATGCCGATTGGGCTTGCATGGGCGCATGCCGATTATGCAGGAGTTTCTTGGGTAAGAGAGACAACATACAACAAGGCAAGCATGTGCGGTTGGCAAGCAGTACCGAAGCCCCCACATCATCGTCTAAATCGGAATCGCAAGAGCCTAAGGACAGCGGTTCTGCACTTGCAACCATCGATGGCAGCAAACAGCTGGCCAAAAATGGCTTGCATTCTCATGAAAAATCCAAGAAGGGAGCGAATAGCAAGCAGCCGCTCGACCCCGAAGCTTCCAAGAAGCGCAAGAAGCGCATCCGCACGACGATAATCGTAGTGCTGGTCGTCCTCATCGCACTCGGAGCCGGGGGTGCATTCCTCTACTTCAAGATGCGCGAAACGAAATCGCTCGAGATGCTGGATGCTTCCGTAGCCACTATCCAGGAGTGCGATGCGATAGTAGTCGAAGTCGATAACGCAATAGACGAGGAGGTCACTTCAGATCGCATAGATTTCCTGCAGGGTCTCATCGATGGGATCCCGGCAACCAAGGAAAAGCTATCCAACGCTTACAAGCAGGCAACCGAGGCAGTGGATGGCATAAGCTCCCAAGATAAGAAGAAGGTGGCGCTGGCCGCCCAAGAAGCCTCCGATGCACGCAGCGAGATGCTCAACTATGGCAGAAACCTCATCCAAAACGATATCGACGCGTTCAATTCCGCTACCGAGCTCAACAACACCTATGCCCTGATCATCGAGGCGGATGACCTCATGCGCAAATCCGCGGCAAATGCGGGCAACGGCGTGATCGCAGATTCTATCTCATACGACAAGAAGGCTCAGAGCAAGCTGAAATCTGCCTCCGAAGCGTTATCGAAGGCCAAGCAGTGCTATCCTTCGGCCGATTTCAGCGTTCTTGAGAACTATCTCGACCACAAGACCAAGGCAGCTTCCTACGCTATGGCGACCGACGAGGCCATCCAAAAGGCCGACACCACAGAGGCTAAGAAGCAGAACAAGCTCTTCGAGGCAGAGGAGGCGAAGGCCGCCGAAGCTGCTTCCAAGCTTCCCAAGAACATACTCCAGCCCATTCTCGATGCGTTCGAGAACAACACTCTCAACTTGCGCGCGCAATACAACGAAGCCAGGCAGAGGGCGGCGGAAGCCGACGTGGTTTTGAGAGATTATCTGGGCGTTACAGACGTCAATGAGCTCGATGAGGTGCTCTCTAGCACCCGCGGATTGTCCAGTGGGGCGGAAGAGGACTCGTCAACCGATGAATGATCGCGCTTTTTCGGTTATATGCTGGTAAAATATTCGGTTGGATATTGAACGAATGGCTTGGTTGTCTGTCGTTTGGTGAATTCCCTAAAGATCGGGAGGAATGATGGCTAATATCAAATCGCTGGTTCGGGAATTGACTGTTGGTCCAGTTCGCGAAGCGGGCGCTCGTGGAGAGAGGCTTGCATCCGACCAATTGTCGAAGAGGTTCTATGATATGGGGCTCGACGTCGATGTTGACGAGTTCTCGTTCCCCAGCAACATCAGGCTTGCCAGGATCATCTACTTCGCCCTCATAGCGATCTCCGCTTTCATTGCTAGATTCGGTGGGGGAATGGCCATATTCGCACTGATACTCTCCATTGTAGGCGCGGCGCTTCTGGTGATGTCCTATTGGAAGAGCGATGTACTGGCGATGTTCCTTGGAATGCAGAAGTCCAGCAATGTGATCGCGCGCTACATTCCTCTGAATGCCGAGGGCAACAGCAAGAAGACGAAGATCATCGTCACTGCTCACTATGACGTCAAGCGCAAGTCGCTCTTCCATATGCCTCTCTTGCGCAACTTCTTCCCGATCATACGCTGGATCATCATCGGCGCCACGATCCTCGTACCGATCTGCAGCCTGATCATGGCATTCGAGATCCCCGAGATTCTCGGCACCATCCTCGGAATCATTCTGATCATCTGCGCAGTCATCGACTTGATCGCAATCATCGATCTGCTGTTCGGCATGTTCACCAAGGCTTCCAAGGGAGCTAACAACAATGCTTCCGGCGTAGCCATCATGCTCGCCCTCTCAGAGAAGCTCATCTGCGCCGAGCAGGGAGCTCCCTGCGTTTACGACTTCGATCCGAGCCAGAGGGTCAGGCGCTCTGATCGCGAATACGATGAGGAGCTCGACGAACTCGAGGATGAGGACGATGATCTTGCGGCTCTACCGCCTGCTGACGAGCCTGAAGAGCAGGATCTCTCCATCAGGGAAAGACTCGCTGGCCGTCGCAATTCCAAGCAGCTTCACGAGCCCGAGGAGGAGATGGCCGAGCAGGAGTCTGCTATCGACGCCCAGACCGAGGAGGAGCTCAGACGCGTCGACAACGTCCCGGTTGGCTATTCCAACTTCCGCGGCTACAAGGTGATCCCTCGCGCATCTTCGAACGCATCGCAAGCCGAAGCGCTCGAGGCCGAGCTTGCCGAGCACGCAGCTAATTCCGAGGAAGAGGCTCAGATCGCTCCCGAGTCCGAGGCAGTGCAAGAGACTGCAAAGCCCAAGGCCAAGCCAAGCTGGTGGACCAAGTTCGAGGAGGATAAGGCTCAGGCCACCCATGAGGATGAGATCGATGGTTCCAACATCCTCAGGTCAAGATATGCAGATTCTCCTGCGTATTATGTTGAGCCCGAGCCGGAACCCGAACCGGAACCCGAGCCCGTAATGGAACCCGAGGCTGTCGAAGAAGAAACCGCTACTGAGGTCCCGGCAGAAGTCGAGGCGCTAGTCGAGGCCGAGCCTTCGATCGATGAGCAGTCTGAGGCTCCCGTTGTCGAGGAATCCGAGCCTGCGCCACTCTTCGATTTCGACAAGGCCGAAGAGCGCGTTTCGATCAATCCAAACGAGACCATGGCCTACAAGCCCGCTACCGTTGAGGAGATCCTCGCATCCGTCGCTGCAAGGCGCGGCGATGCTACGGCTGAGCCCGTTGCCGAGGATGCTGCACCTGCTGTCGAGGCAGAGCCTCTGCCTTCGGTCTCCGACGCTGTCATCGATGAGGAGCCCGCTGCCGAACCTGCTCATTCACCGCGCGAGGCACTTCTCAACCTTCCGATCATCGGAAGCTCGGCAACTGACATCTCCATCGATGGAAGCACCTCTCAGGCTGGTTTCGGTGGCGAGCTGCCGCTCGTTGGCGACCAATCCAACCTGACAGGCGCCTTCGCCCCGCTTGGAGCTACTGGCGCAATGCAGCCCGTCACTGCCGACATGCTCGAGCAGCATAAGGCCGAGGACGAGAACATCTATGTCGATGACGTCGACCAGTCTGGACTCGAGAACCAGTACAGCGCAACTGGTGCATACGCTTCGATGCCCACCGTCGATATGCCCGAGAACCGCCTCGGCGTCTTCAAGAGGCGCAAGAAGAACAAGAGAAAGGGCGATGACGTTTCCGCTAACGAGTGGCTTGGCGTCGACAAGAACTACAACGCCCGCAGCGAGGGCGCGAACATCGGTTCTTGGGATAACTTCGACGATGACGATCCCGATTGGAAGGGCGGCGCATTCGGTGGAGAGGACGACCTCGAGAACTCGATGGCTCTCACCAAGCTCTCTGACGAGCTGCTGAACAAGGAAGTCTGGTTCGTTGCTCTGGGCGCCTCAGATGCGTCTAGCGCGGGCATGCGCAACTTCTCGAAGACGAGGGGATCCGACATCAGGAACTCTGTCATCATCAACATAGAGGGAGTCGGATCCGGCGACCTTTGGATGACCAAGTCCGAAAACCCGCTAATCCCCAAGAAGATGAGCCCGCGTGCTCTGAAGATGCTCGACAAGGCTATCGACAACTCTGGCGTCGAGTGCGAGGACATAAAGCTCTCGTGGCGCACAACCGAAGCTTCCGGCGTAGTCGGAAGGGGAGCGCATGCCGTTTCGCTCATAGCGCTGAACAAGAAATCCACTCCTGGTCTCAAGTGGTCGGACGACACGCTCGACCTCATCGACGAGGAGAATCTTGAGGATGTCTACAGCCTCCTGCTCGAAGTTATCAAGAACGTCTGATCTTGAATCGGAGATTGGAAGCATTCGATGGATATCATCGTTGTTGGTTGCGGCAGGGTAGGATCCAAACTCGCTAATCTATTTGCGGACAATGGCTTCAACGTCACTGTCATCGACAAGGATGCCAAGGCCTTCTCTGCGCTAGGCAGCGGCTTCAACGGCCGTTTCGTCGAGGGAATCGGCTATGACGAGCAGGTTCTCGCAGAAGCTGGCGTCGACCATTCCGATGTTGTGGCTGCTGTCACCAGTTCCGACAACGCAAACCTCATGGTCGTCGAGGTGGCGCGCAAGCTCTTCGGAGTGCGCCATGTCGTAGCCAGGCTCTTCAACCCGGAGAGGGAATCCGCGTATTCGCAGCTTGGAATCGACTTCGCATGCGGAACCTCGCTTGTGGCAGATGAGATATTCGCCAAGGTGCTCTCCGGCCATGGCAGCCATATCGGCACTTTCGGCGAATTCGAGGTTCTGCGCTTCTCGCTCAACCTTACGCTAGACCGCAAGAAGACGATCAAGGTGTCGGAGCTAGAGCGCGACCATGACATCCGCATCATCGCCTTCGAGCGCAAGGATGCAAGCGCCTCGTCGATTCCAACCAAGGACAGCATCCTCTATAACGGCGACACGGTCATGGCTTGCGTGCGCAACGACTTGATCGACTCGTTCAAGAGATACATGCGATAGCATCGGCGTAAACGACTTCGGATAGCAGGTATATCGATGCACATCATCATCAATGGCGGCGGAAAGGTCGGAAGCTTCCTGGCATCTAAGCTGATCAACAGCGGCCATAGCGTCGCGATCATCGAGATGGACTCTGCCGAAGTTTTCAGACTCACCAAGGAACTGCCCTCATCGCTTCTGATAATCCATGGCGATGGTTGCGACTCTGCCATACAGATGGATGCCGGCGCCGACCATGCCGACATCTTCGCCTCCGTCACGGGCAAGGATGACGACAATCTGGTTGCTTGCGAGATCGCCAAGATGGTAAATGACGTGCCACGCTGCATAGCCAGGGTCAACAATCCGAAGAACGAGCGCATCTTCCGCAGGGTTGGCATCGAATCCGTCTCCTCTACCACTGTTATCGCGAGGCTGATCGAGGAGGAGGCGATGGCTGGTACGATCCAGACCATCACTACGTTTAGGAGCAACAACGTTGACATGCTGAGCCTGCGCATTCCGCTCACCACCGATGATCCTTCCATGGCTCGGCGCGTCAGGGATATCAAGCTCCCTAAGGGAAGCCTGCTCATCGCAATCAAGCGCGGCGAGCATCTCGAGATCATCAGCGGCGACACCTTCATCTTTCCAGGTGACGAGGTGCTCTTCATCTGCGAATACCAGCTTGTCGATGACGTCAGGACGATCCTGGATAACATCTGGCTCTGATGCCTCAGCACAGCAGCCATAGCCGAAAAGCCTCTCTAGACGGTTTGGCTCATATGCTAGAATCTATGTGTCTCAACAGGCGGGCATAGCCAAGTGGTAAGGCAGTAGCTTCCCAAGCTACCATTCGCGGGTTCGAGTCCCGTTGCCCGCTCCAAAAAGTCAAGGCACCCGATTCGGGTGCCTTTCTAATTCCATACAGCAACGAAACTCGAACCCGCACATCCAAAGCATTGTCAAGCCTGCCTGGCTGACAGAATCGCGTTTGCGAACTCGACCCAGCCATCGCAGCACCTTCTCGTAGTCTTGAAGACGTTGCAGGACAGCTGCTCTGCGCACTCGACGTTGCGCGGCCTGTCAGCGCCATTTGACATGAGCACGAAGCTGCCGGTATAGTCACCCATCATCACATCCGAATAGCCATCGCCGATGGAAACCACCTCATCTGGTGAGTATCCGTGTTGCGCCATGTCGCGCATAACTCCGAGGGCCTTCGAGGTATTCGCCGGAACGATGTGGAATCCGTTGACTGTCTCGCAATCGACAAGGGTGTGCTTGACGTTGGTCATAGCGCCGTTGTCGAGGATATCGAGCGCGAATCCGCGCTCCTTGAGGAACGTGCGTGCATCCTCCATATCTATGCATCCGCGCAGGGAAACGGTTACGTCGCGGCCTAGGCTCCATGGCAGATTGGGCTCTATCTTGCCCGGATAGCGCTCAAGAAGCGCATCGATGGCACCGCTTGCTTCAATGGCATCGTGAGGTGTCGCAAAGCGCTCGCTATCCCATTCGTAATCGCCCGTATCGTATACGATTTCGTGCGGTCTATTCTGGTCTTTCTGCTTTGTTGTTCCCATTTCCCCGATGAAGCAGTCGGCATTGAGTATCTTGATGATTTCGTTGCCCTGGTTTCTGCTTCTGCCGGTGATGATGACGATTCTAATGCCAATCTGCTGCAGCTTGACGATGGCCTCGGCTGTAGCGAACGATGGCTTGCCGCTGTAGTCTACCAGCAGCCTACCGCCAGGGGCGAACAGGGTTCCATCGAGGTCGGTGTAGATGACCTTGATCTTCGAGAGGGCTTCAAACGCGGCATCGCTGTCTAAGCTCAAGATCTTGCTTTCCATCGTGCATCCAATCGTTCGCAATCCAAAACGCATTCGAGTATAGCACTCGACCATCTGCTGCATCGTTCGCATAGCATCGCCGTTGTATAATCGAGGTGATGGCAAGACATTCGAAGGGACGGACATGCTAGAGGAGCGACTGCTCTCGAAGGTTGTCAGAACCATGAACAAGACCACGCTGAGGTTCAGTCCCAGCGATGGCTCCGACTACCCCGCACCGATTCCCGGCCAACGCTACATGCTCTACATGCATGTGCCTTTCTGCGAGCGCCTCTGCCCCTATTGCTCGTTCAACCGCTTCCCGTACGCCGAGGATGCCGCGCGCAGCTACTTCTCAAGGATGCGTGAGGAGATGCGCATGTTGGCTGACAGGGGATTCACGTTCGAAACTGTCTACGTAGGGGGCGGAACGCCCACGATCCTGATGGAGGAGCTTGTACGTTCTCTCGATCTTGCAGAACAGCTCTTCGGCGTGAAGGACGTTTCAAGCGAAACTAACCCCAACCACCTTGTTCCCGAGGTTCTCAAGGACCTCGTTGGCCGAGTACAGCGCCTCAGCGTTGGAGTTCAGAGCTTCGATAACGGGCTTCTCAAGCAGATGGACCGCTACGACAAGTACGGCTCATCCGAGGAGATCATCGAGAGGCTGCAATCAGTCCAGGGGCTATTCGATAGCCTGAATGTCGACATGATCTTCAACTTCCCGTCCCAGACGGAGGACATGCTCTTCGAGGATCTGAAGTCCGTGGCCAAAACCGGTGCCACGCAGGTGACCTTCTATCCGCTGATGGCATCGCCCTCGGTTGCAGCCAGTCTGAAGCGGACGGTAGGGGAGGTCGACTATTCTCGCGAGGAACGCTACTACCGTATCATCGGCGAAGTGCTCAGCGGAGGGGAGAATCCCGCATTCACGCACAGCAGCGCTTGGACCTTCAATGCCAAACGCAACGAGATGATCGACGAGTACATCGTCGATTACGAGGAGTATCCGGCTATCGGCTCCGGAGGCATCACATACCTCGACGGGAGACTCTTCATCAACACATTCTCGCTACGAGAATATGGCGAGCGCATAGGTTCCGGTGCGCTTTCGGTAATGGGCTCGCGCAAGTTCTCCAAGCGCGATCGCATGCGCTACAGGTTCATGATGCAGCTCTTCGGCATGCGCTTGGATAAGGACGGTTTCAAGGCTGACTTCGGCTGCAGTGTCGAGCGGGGAATTCCCGCCGAATACGCGTACATGAAGGCGGTGGGCGCTTTCGACGTAGATGACGAGCATCAGATAACGCTGACCGCCAAGGGCCGCTACCTCATCGTCGCGATGATGCGTGAGTTCTTCATCGGCGTCAACAGCATCCGCGATGCTGCGCGCGCTGCTTTGCCTGAGGAAGAGCGCGAGCTTCTTTTCGGAGCTGGATGTCCGCGCTGAAATATCGCCCAGACCGCACAGGATCGCCTCTGAGGCCCTATTTGCCCGATCTATTGCTCTGTACTAGCGATTGCTCTTTATGACCGTTATGACGGTCTCGGCGCGCATGTTGGGAGCGAAGGAGACCTCCTTCAGCACGCCGTTAGAATCGTGCTTGAGATAGGATTCGCTCAGTATCGAAGCACCGAACTCCTCGGTGAAGTCCCTGAAGTCCTTCAACGTGGTGTGGTGGATGTTCGGCGTCTGATGCCATGTGTATGGAATCGTGGAGCCGACGGGCATCCTTCCGCGCAGCAGAAGATAGCATCGGATCTTCCAATAGGCGAAGTTCGGATAGGTGACGATGATTGTCTTGCCGATGCGTAGCATCTCATCCATCAGCTTGCCTGGGCTCTTGACCTGCATCAGCGTGGACGAGAGGACGACTATGTCGTAGGAGGAGTCCTCGAACATCTCGAGCCCTTCGTCGAGGTCGTGGCACAGAACCGGAATTCCGCGGCCGATGGTCTCGATCACCTCATCCTCGTCGATCTCGACGCCGAATACGCTGCAGTCCTTTGTGTCATGCAGCCACTGGAGCAGCAGTCCGTCTCCGCAACCAAGGTCGAGGACTGAGGCTCCTTCGGGCACCTGCTCGGAGATGAAGATGAGATCGGGCCTGGAGTTCATCTCGATTCCGGCGCGCTCTAGGAGCGAACGGCTTGCTGCAAGCTCGCTATCGGTCATCTTCGCCTCCTTCCAGGAAAGCCTTGAAGTACCTTGCCTGGACATCCTCCTCCAGTAGGAATGAGTCGTGGCCGAACGGATAGGTGAGTTCAGCGAATGTCACGTGCGCACCGGCGCGAACGAGCGCATCTGAGAGCTCGCGCATCTGGCTGGTGGTGAAGAGCCAGTCGGTGGAGTAGGAGAGTAGCAGGAATTTCGTCTTAGTGCCCTTGAAGCGCTTGGTGACACCCTCAAGCGAATGGCTGAGCGAGAAGTAGTCGATGGCCCTCGTGATGTACAGATAGGTGTTTGCATCGAAGCGCTCCACGAACTTGTAGCCCTGGTGCTCGAGATAGCTCTCTACCTGGAAATCCTTCTTCATGGTGAAGTCGATGTTGTCGCCTATGAGGGTGCGGCCGAACTTGCGCGTCATGGATTCGTCGCAAAGATAGGTGATGTGCCCGATCATGCGCGCTATGGCAAGGCCATGGGCTGGCGGATCTTCCTTGGTGTAATGCCCATCGTTGAACTTGGGATCGTTGATGATGGCTCTGCGTCCAACCTCATCGAAGGCGATCGATTGAGCCGAAGTTCTCCAAGTCGTGGCGACGGCGATGCACCTCTCCACCATGTCGGGGTAGCGCTTGGCCCAGACGAGCGCCTGCATTCCACCAAGAGATCCTCCGACCACCGCCTCGATCCTCTCGATGCCGAGCTGGTCGAGGAACGCCTTCTGCGCATCCACCATGTCCTTGACGAGCAGAACCGGAAAGTCCATCGCGTAGCAACGATCTGTGCCGGGGATGATGGAGGAGGGGCCAGTCGAGCCAGAGCATCCTCCGATGACGTTGGTGCAGATCACATAATGCTTGCGAGTGTCGATGGCCTTGCCAGGGCCGACCATCCTGTTCCACCAGCCCTCTGCGAATCGCCCCTTCCTGTAGGCATCTGCGACATGCGAATTGCCCGAGAGCGCGTGTTCGATCAGGATCACGTTGCTCTTGTCGTCGTTGAGCGTCCCCCAGGTGTCGTAGGCTATCTCGACCCCATCCAGGACGTCGCCCGAAGACAGCTCGATGGGCTTGTCGAGTGTAAGCTTCGAGCTGACATAGGGTATCTCGGCAACCTCTCTTCGGTATGCCTCGATCTCAGGCGTTATCACGATCTCTTTCGCCATCGCACTCCCAATTAACTATTGGTGAAATCTTCTGGAATGCTTGCTACACATTCAGGCTAACATGGTATCATCATGATGATGCCATATGCCCACATCATAGGGGGCGAAAACGTCAGAAGGCACACATATATAGACAATGCGCGGAAGAGACGCGCTGCGTATGCCATAAGTGCCAGCTCTCCAAGCTGGCAACCTTGAAAGGAGTTTGGCATGAACGATAGCCCGCTGGTTGGAATCATCGTCGGGTCCCAGTCGGACCAAGGCGTCATGACGGCATGCACCGACATGCTCGATGAGTTCGAGATCGATTACGAGCTCATCGTGGCATCAGCGCATCGCTGCCCCGACAAGGTGCACGAATGGGCCAAGAGCGCTGCCGAGCGCGGCATGCTGGTTATCATCGCCGCTGCCGGCAAGGCTGCTCACCTCCCTGGTGTAGTAGCCTCTTACACGCCTCTGCCGGTAATCGGCGTGCCGATCCAGACCAACGATCTTGGCGGCCTTGACTCCCTGCTCTCAATAGTCCAGATGCCCAGGGGAGTGCCGGTTGCAACCGTCGCTATCAATGGAGCCAAGAACGCAGCTATCCTCGCAGTTCAGATCCTCGCAGTGGGAGACGATGAGTACAGGCGCAAGATCGTCCATTACAAGAGGAGGCTGGCACAGTAGATGCTGAAGGAAGCTCTTCTCGAAGAGATCAAATCTGCGATGAAGGCGAAGGATAAGCCCCGGCTTTCGATCCTTCGACAAGTAAACGGCGAGCTCAAGAACATCGAAGTCAACGAGAGGCGCGATGTTTCCGAGGCTGATGTCGACGCGATGATCAAGAGGGTGCTCAAGCAAACCAAGGAGACCTTGGATGCGTCGATTGCGGCTGCAAACGACGAGGAGCGCACCGCTCTGCTTTCGTCGCAAGTCGACATTCTCGAATCGCTCCTGCCTGAGCAGCTAGCCGGAGAGGCTCTCGAACGGCTCATCGGAGAGGTTGTAGCCGAGTTGGGCGCAACCACAAAGAAGGACATGGGGAAGGTGATGGGCGCCATCAACGCTCGCACGGGCGGCAACTTCGACAAGGCATCGGCCGCAAAGAAGCTGCAATCCATGCTCTCGTAGCCTGTGAGCTTCGCGCCTTTATGCGAACAAGTCGACATATCAACTCCCCGAAAACCCCATATGCTCTGCAATTTGGGGTTGTATCGGCATGTATCATTGTTCCGATCATTTTGGAAAAGCGAAGATAGGGGGAACCTGGCATCGAGCTCGATATGCCGCGATGCCTGAAAGCAGATGCTCACAGCGATTTGCATAATCATCACGATACTGCTCGTTATCCTCAACGGTTATTTCTCCATGTCGGAGATGGCGCTTGTCAATGCACGGAAGACCAAGCTCCAGCAAGCCGTTGACGAAGGAGTTCCCCATGCAAAGGAGGCCCTGCAGCTCGCCTCCGAAACCGATAACCTGTTCGCGACCATCCAAGTTGCCATCACGCTCGTAGGCTTCGCGACATCGGCGGTCGCCGCAACCACGATCTCCGATCCCGTTGCCCATTGGCTTGCCAGCTTCGGCATCCCCTGGCTCACCAAGGCGAGCAGCTTCATCGCCGTTGCGCTCATCACCTTGCTTGTGGCTTACGTTTCGCTCATACTCGGCGAGCTGTTCCCGAAACGCATCGCAATGGCATCGTCTGAAAAGGTCGCCATGCGCGTCGCAGGCTTTCTGATCGGCTTCGAGAAGGTCTTCAGGCCTATCGTCAGATTCCTGTCGGCATCTACCAATCTGCTTGCTCGGATATTCCATGTGAAGTCCGGAGATGAGCCCGAACCTGTTTCCGAGGATGAGATCATAATGCTCGTGAACAACCAGGATACGCTGCTCGATGAGGAGAAGCGAATGATCGAGGAGATCTTCGATCTGGGCGACACGGTTGCCCGAGAGATCATGGTTCCGCGTGTAGACATGGTCCTCGCTGAGGACACCATGACTGTCAAGCAGGTTATCGACAGGATGCGCGGCACCGGCTTCTCGAGACTACCGGTCTTCCATGATGACCACGACAAGATCATCGGCGTTACCATGGTCAAGGACCTGTTGGTTCCGCTTATGGACGATAGGGAGGACGAGCTCATCGTCAACTTCATGCGCGAACCTATCTTCGTTCCCGAAACCAAGGGAATCCTCCCGCTTCTCCAGGAGATGCAAAACGAGCACAATCAGCTCGTCATAGTAGTGGACGAGTATGGTGGAACCGCCGGCATCCTCTCCATTGAGGATATCGTCGAAGAAGTGGTAGGGGAGATCGCAGACGAGTACGACCCCGACCGGAAGTACATCACGCGCCTTTCCGAGGACGAGTGGCTCATCGATGGTCGATTCCCGGTCGACGACGCCATCGAAGAGGGTTTTCCCGTCGTGGAGTCGGATGAATACGACACCATCGCCGGCTGGCTTATGGATGCGGTCGATTTTGTCCCGTCAACGGGCGAGCGGTTCGAGATCGATGGGTATGCCTTCACAGTACAGGCTATGCGAAGAAGAAGGATTTCCCTGCTCAACGTGCATAAACTTGAACCTGCAAATCCCGCACCACAAGATGTTGACGAGAAGTGACTCTTCGCACTTCATGAACGATAGGGCTATTTTGCTGATTTGAAGGGCTATTTCAGCCCTGGACCGGCCTTGATTTCAGCATTCTAGCGTGAAATCTAATGCCTATGGTCTTCTTGTGAAGATTTCTAGAATTCTGAATATTTGTGCTATGTTATTCATAATTCAAAGCAAATATGCATTTGATATGCGTTTCCTTCAAATTGTTTTTTGATTTGACGTATTTTTCAAACGCATTTTGGCAAGTTTGTAGTAAAGTAATTAGCACTTTCCCTTTCGACTCCGTATATGCCGGACGGAGTTCAGATCTGCAAGGGGTTGTCTCTACATATGGACCGGCTTCTCTTACGAGGTTAGCAGATCGAATTGAGACATAGCAGCTTTGTGAACCGCTAGCTGCGTCGAACGACAGAATCACACCCCAAACACCCTAGCTGTCGCAGACAATGGATTGTCTGCCAGGTTCGTTGCTCTCATAACCTCTTTGGGTTCGGAAGCGTAGATGAGCAAGGGTAGGAACAACATAGGTAAGAAGAGCGCAGCCAGGGTTATGGCTGTTGCACTCATCGCATGCCTGATGCTAGCTGCGGCAGTGCCGCTGGCGGTCGCATCGTTCACCGGCTCTAGCGCAACCCTGGGCATCACCACCACCCATCAGAGCAGATATTTCGTCGAGACCGACGCCAAGGCCGCCGATAAGATCAAGGTCGAGACGCAGGATGTCGACACTTCCAACCTAATCCAACTCGAGGCTCCTATCAGCAGGACCGAGGCCATCGAAACCGTCGAGGAGAAGGTGGACGCGGCCCCGTTCGCGGTTGTTGTCAACAAGGACGAGAACGGCTGGGTCGATGCATCTGCCAGCGTCTATGGAATCGGCGACGGCTTCCTCTATGAGACTTGCGCAGATGGCAGCGTCGTTACCGAAAGCTCAATGGGCATCGCTGCTCCCAGCTGGATTCCACTGGGCACTCAGATCGAGCTCTCCTACAACGGGAAGACCTGCATCGCGACCGTCTGCGACCGTGGAAACTTCGAGCAGTACGGAAGAACCTTCGACCTCCAGCCTGCAGTTGCCAACGCCTTGGGCATCGGCAACACGGTCGTCACCCTTCAATGGAGATATGCTTGATTCAAATGGATGATATGACCGTTTCGAAACCCCGCTTTGAAAGTGGGGTTTTTTACATAGAGGACATTCGTGAGCGCGAATCGGCCACCGACTTCAAGGTTCGCATAGTTGGCGATCGCACAACTACGAGTCCTGAGCTCTCCGAAGCTCTGCTATCTGCCAGGCCAGCTCTCGCCAAGCATGCTTGCTCCGATCACGGCGAGGGACTTGCCGGCACATCGCTCGCGCATGCACTCGAGCACGTTGCGCTGGACATTCTCGTTGAACGCGATAGGGAAGCTAACCCGTCGTCCACAACCGCATTCGCCGGATACACGGTCTGGCTGGACAGGGCCACTGGGTTAACGCGCCTTACAATCTCCTCTTCAAACAGCTCTGAATGCTTCAAAGCCGTATGCGATGCTTGTGGGCTCATAAGCGAACTTGCCGCTTCAATTGGCGTACAATGATTGACTGAGAAGCGCCAAGCAGGTTGGGCGCTTGGGGAATTCAGATGATTGGAATCACGAAATGACACGGATGGTTTTCGACGAATGGGGCTCAAGCTACTCCTCGCGCATGCAGACGATGCGCAGAAGCGCAGTGAGGGACCTTTTCGCTGCGGCCTCAAGATCCGACATCATCTCGCTATCAGGCGGTATGCCCGACATAGGCAAACTCCCACTCGACCTTGTCAGCAAGGCCGTCGCGGCCGCCATTGACGAGGAGGGCATCTCCGCGTTGCAGTATGGCAGCACTGATGGACGCATCCAAACCAAGGAGATCATCTGCATGCTCATGCGCGACTTCGAAATCGAGGTCACGCCTGACGACATCATCATCACAGCTGGCGCTCAGCAAGCTCTCGATCTCCTCGGGAAGACCTTCATCAACCCAGGTGACACGATCATCACCGAGGCGCCTACCTACCTTGGCGCGCTGCAGGCATTCTCCGCATATGAGCCTAGTATCGTCGGCATTCCCTTCGATGACGACGGCATGCGAACGGATCTTCTCGAGGAAGCGCTCGAATCGAACAGGGAGAGCCTGCCGAAGTTCATCTACACGATTCCGACATTCCAAAACCCTGGAGGCGTTACGATGTCTCTCGAGCGCCGAAAGGAGCTCCTTGAACTCGCCAACAGGTTCGGAGTGCTGGTCATCGAGGACGATCCCTACGGCAGGCTCCGCTACAGCGGCGAGCCGGTGCCCTGCCTGCGAAAGCTCGACGAGAACGTCATCTATCTCGGCACGGTCTCCAAGGTCTTCGCGCCGGGCCTCCGTACAGGCTGGATCATCGCGCCCCAGCCTATCCTCAACAAGATCAACCTCGCCAAGCAGGGGACGGACCTCTGCGGATCTGCGCTTAACCAGGTTGTCGTCGAGCATTACTTCAACGATACGCCATGGCGCAAGACGCTCGAAAGGCTCATTGCAGCCTACAGCGTGCGCAAGGATGCCATGATGGCGGCTCTGAACGAGCATTTCCCGCCCGAGGCGAGCTATACGCATCCAGATGGCGGTTTCTTCCTTTGGGTCACGCTGCCGAAGTACGTCGACACGGGCCAGATGCTCTCGCTCGCACTCGACAGCGGAGTCACATATGTGCCCGGAGATGGCTGCTATCCCAATGGCGAGGGGCGCAATTCAATGCGCATCGCCTTCTGCTACGAGGAGCCCGATGCCATCGCAGAGGCAATAAGGCGACTTGCTGGCGTTATCGAAGACAGGGTCGAGCTTTGCCGCGCATTCGTCAATGCCGGAGCTCTGAAGTACTGAAAGGGGTTTTGATGGGTTACAAGGTAGCGGTGCTCATGGGAGGCCAGTCCTTCGAGCGCGAATTCTCCCTTGAAAGCGGAAAACTTGTTTGCCAGGTGCTCGAGGAGATGGGCCATGAGGTCCTGCCGCTCGACACGGTTTCGGACCTGGTCGACACGCTCAAGAGCGAGAACGTCGACGTTGCGTATATCGCACTTCATGGAAAGCATGGCGAAGACGGAACCATCCAATCGCTGCTCGAGTTCCTCAATATCCCATACGTTGGCTGCACGGCTCCCGTATGCAGGGTTACAAGGAACAAGTCGAACATTCCGCACGTCATCTCGTCGCATCGCATTGGCGAATCCGGATCGGCTTGCTGGCCGGCGCAGATGTGCCTTTCCGTCGATGCCTTCAAGAGCATGGGAGCAGCATGCGCGCTCAAGAGCTACGAGGAGCACATTCCCGGCTATCCGATGGTCGTTAAGCCGGCTTGCGGCGGTTCAGCGATGGGCCTGCACAAGGTTCACAGCTTCGATGAACTCGCTTCGGGCATCCTGGATGCGCTCTCATTCGACGATGAGGTCATCGTGGGGGAGTGGGTAAACGGCGTTGAGCTTGGCGTCTCGATGATCGAGGATGCCGATGGCAACGTGCTCGTGCTTCCTCCCGTCGAGATCTGCTCTTCCCATGAGTTCTTCGACACGAGCGACCGAATGGATTCCGATGGAGTCGAATTCTTTGCTCCGCCCAAGAGCGAGCAGCTTGCCGATCCAGCGGCCATAGAGAAAATCAACGCCGCGGCAATCGAGACATTCAAGGCTTTCGGTTGCAGGGACCTTGCTCGCGTCGACATGATATGGGACGGCAGCGCACCCAAGATCCTCGAGATCGATGTCTCTCCTGGCATGACCAAGCGCTCGTTCTTCCCAACTGCCTGCAAGGCAGCAGGCCTCACCCTTGGAGAGGTGCTCTCCAGCTTGCTCGACAAGGCCGTCAAACGCTCTTAGAATCCAGTTTCGCTTATTTGCATGTCTGTACTGATTATTTGAAAATTGGGGCCTCTGAATCGATTTCAGAGGCCCTCAAGGCGTTTTTGAGGCTGTATTTCATACCTCAGGGCTTGAGCGATACGCTATCGATCTCTCAAGGAGAACGATTTGGTGGCGTTGATCAGAATCGCTCCAACTATGAATGGCAGCCAGAAGACTATGCTTCGGTAAGTGATCACAATCGCAGATGAGACAGCTGCCGAGAGACCGAAGGCTCCGAAGAGCAGCAGCACCGAACCCTCGACGAATCCGATACCTTGAGGCGTGAAGGACGCCATCGCGAACAAGGTGGCCACCACATATCCGCCTATGATCACAGGGAGCGTGACTTGGCCGTACGCAACGCAACAGAAATAGAAGCAAGCCATCTCGCAGAGGCTAGAGGCGAATGTGTAGAGAAATATCTTGGCAGCGCAGCCCTTCTTTGCAGCGATGCTCTTGGCCGCATTGGAAAACGATGTGGCTGCAGATTCGTGCCAAGACCTCATCGTCCTCTTGGTGAACTTTGCGCAGACCTTCCCGGCCACGCGCTCTGCAAACGATAGAGCCTTATCGAGTTTGTCGGGCCTTTTCGCACCGAGTACCAAAGCCGCGACCATGATTCCGACCAACGCCAGCGCTATGAGTCCTAGCAGAATGTAAAGCCGGTGGAATTGCCCCAGAGCCGCCAAGATGATCATCCCGATGATGAATATCAGCAGGAACCCTGAATCCACGAGCGCCTGAAGCAGCAACACGGCTGTTGCTGCCTTGCCAGGGTCATGCCCCTCGCGGCGCGCATCGTCGACGACGAGCGCAATCCCCGAAGCGCCGATTGAGGGAACCGTGGTGTTGATGAAGAACATGCCGAAGACCCATTTGATCGTGGTCTTAGGGGAGATCCTCTGCTCGACGGTTGCGAAAGACTGCGAGAATCCGAGGCTTTGCAGCGCGTACTTTCCGAGCTGGAAGAGCAATGCGAGCAACAGGGGGGCGATATGCGCGCCCTTTATCGCAACAAGGAACTGGGCAAGCGAATCGCCGCGCAGCACGACTATGAATATTCCGATGAGGAGAACGACCAGTACGATGATCTTCTTCATATGGTATGCGCTCGACGTCCTTCCAATCCCAAACGTTGTGATTCTAGTACATCTTCGTCACAGGCCTCCTGGCGCGGTAAATCTGTGGCTTAAATGCGCTGCGTATGGAAATTCTGAGGTCGAGGCTTCCCATTGAGCGCTCAAAAGGCAAAGCATGGTAGAATAAGCATCCGGATATGAAAGACAATCGCTGCAAATCGCGCAGGCGCGCTGATAGCAGCTTGAAGATATGGAGGTAGATATGAACAAGGGTATCGTTTTCGCACTGGGAGCTGCGGCGGGCATCGCCGCTGGCATCCTGCTCGCGCCAAAGTCCGGCATGGAGACCATCTCCGATGTCAAGGGTGCGGCTTCAGGTGTCTACGGTAAGGGCAAGGATTATGCTCAGAAGGGCGCTCAGAAGTTCCAGTCCACGGTCTTCTCCGCTCGTCCCGCCATCAGCCAGGGTGCAGAGCAGCTGCAATCCAAGATCGAGGTTGCTCGCCAGATCATCGCCGATCAGGTTGCCAGGAACGCCTCGGAGGCAAAGCAAACCATCGCCGAGAACGCAGCGATCGCAGCTGAGATCATCGAAGAGAAGAAAGCCGACATCGAGGAGCGCATCGCCGACTTCGCTTCCGATTCCGAGAGCAGCGAGGGTGAAGGCGAGGAGGATGATGACGTCTCTATAGGAGAGGCCGTCGATAGGGTTCTCAACACTTTGGCTTCGGCCAAGGCGGCTATCGACGGCAAGCTCGAGAAGGCTTTCGAAGGCATTCGCGCAGCAGCTGCTGACGTCGGCGATCAGCTTGCCGATGCCGTTGCAGAGGTTGCGGAGAGCATCGCCGTCGAGTCAGAGGCAGTCGGGGAGAAGCCAGCCGAATCAGCCGAGGCTGCTGCGGCACCTGCGGTCGAGTTGCCGCCGTTCAACCCCGATGACATCGATCCCGATATCCGTGCTGCAGTGGAGTCTCGCTTCTGATTGCGCCATTCGCGCCGATATTCCGCCAAATTAGATGCCGCATCAGCCTTATATGCGGCATCTTCATGCCTATACGGCATCATCTGGCATCCGTTCGCTAGATTATGCATTGTTCCGCGATTGACCGCATATTTTGCGCGTCATACAATAACAAAGTTCGTTTTCATGAAGCCCCGTGAACGCTTATTGGAAACTACGTCCAGAGAACATAATGGAGGAACTACCAGTGAAGACTTATTACGCAAAGCCTGGAGAGGTTGAGCGCGAGTGGTTGCTTATCGACGCTGACGGCGTTGTCCTCGGTCGCCTTGCATCCGAAGTCGCAAAGATCCTTAGGGGCAAGAACAAGCCCCAATTCACTTCGCATGTCGACACCGGCGACTTCGTCATCGTCATCAACGCTGACAAGGTCAAGGTTACCGGCAGGAAGCTCACTGACAAGATCTACTACCATCACACCGGCCACCCAGGTGGATTGAAGTCCGAGACCTTCGCAGAGGCCATGGCCAAGCATCCTGAGCGCGTCATCGAGCACGCCGTCAAGGGAATGCTTCCGAAGAACACTCTTGGACGCGCCCAGGGCATGAAGCTCAAGGTCTATGCAGGCCCTGATCATCCCCATGCAGCGCAGCATCCCCGCAAGATCGAGTTGGAGGGCTAAACGATGGCTAACAACGACGCAGTATATTACGGAACCGGTCGCCGCAAGAATGCGGTTGCACGCGTGAGGATCGTCCCCGGAACGGGCAAGGTCACCATCAACAAGCGCGACGCCAAGGAGTACTTCGGCCGTCAGGCTCTCGTCGATTATGCCACCGCACCGTTCAGGGTCACCGACACCGTCAATCATTTCGATGTCATCGCCACCTGCAATGGCGGAGGAATCTCCGGCCAGTCTGGAGCAGTTCGCCTCGGCATCGCGCGCGCCCTTCTCGAGGCTGGCGACTATCGCGCAGATCTCAAGAAGGCTGGATATCTCACCCGCGATTCCAGAATGGTCGAGCGCAAGAAGTACGGACTGAAGAAGGCTCGCAAGCGCCCGCAGTTCTCGAAGCGCTAATCACGAATCTCCACGCACGCTGTGGAATTGCTGTGAAACTAGGACGGAGGCCGTATATCGGCCTCCGTTTTGCTGTAGTTTGGATACAAGGTCGCAAATGGAGGTGTTAGGTGACGAATCAGCGCATACGCATGTTCGGAACCGATGGCGTCAGGGGAGTGGCGAACGAGAAGCTCACGTGCGAGCTCGCCTTCGCCCTTGGAAAGGCCGCAGTGAGGTTCCTCGGCAAGCGCATCGTCATAGGGAAGGACACTAGGCGCAGCGGGGATATGCTAGAGGCGGCTCTCGTTGCAGGCATCACAGCCATGGGAGGCGATGCGTTCCTCATCGGCGTTCTTCCTACGCCTGCAGCCGCCCTCATCGCCAAGAACGGGGAATACGATGGCGCCATCGTCATCAGCGCCTCGCACAACCCGCCCAAGTACAACGGCATCAAGTTCTTCGATGGCGATGGCTTCAAGCTACCAGATAGCGTTGAGGATGAGATTCAGGATTACATCGACGCCGGATGCCCTGGCGAAGTTGCCTCAGGTGAGGGCATCGGCATGAGCCATAGACTCGATGGTGCCAAGGAGCTCTACGTCAGCAACGCGCTCGCTTCTGTTGCAGATGTGACCGAGCGCTTCAAGGGGCTGAAGATAGTCGTAGATTGCGGATTCGGCGCCTCCTTCGAGAGCACCCCGGAGGCTCTTGGCAAGCTTGGGGTGGACTTCATCGCCCTCAATACCCAATGGAATGGCGATAACATCAACGTAGGATGTGGGTCTACCAACCTCTCACAGCTCAAGGAGGCTGTGGTCGCAAACGGGGCGGATCTCGGCATAGCGCATGATGGCGATGCTGACAGGCTACTTGCAGTCGATCGATTCGGAAACGAGGTTGACGGCGATCAGATCGAGGCTATCTGCGCCATCGATATGAAGCAGCGCGGCTTGCTCGCCAATGACACGATCGTCTCAACAGTCGTTTGCAACCTCGGCCTCATCAAGTCGATGGGCGAGCGCGGCATCTCGGTGGCCACTACTGATGTCGGGGACAGATACGTTCTCCAGGAGATGCTCTCGAAGGGATACTCGATAGGCGGGGAGCCGTCAGGGCATATGATCTTCCTCGACTACAACTCAACAGGCGACGGCCTGATCACCGCTCTGCAGCTCATCGGCGCGGTAGTGCGATCGGAAAAGCCGCTCGACGAGCTGGCCAAGGGCATGCGCAAGCTGCCGCAATCGCTAGTGAACGTACCTGTGTCAGACAAGGAGAGCGCGATAGCCTCGCCTGCGCTGGCAAGCGCTATAGATGCCGCAAAGGCAGATCTGGGGGATCGCGGACGGATACTCGTAAGGAAGTCCGGCACCGAGGAGCTTCTCAGAGTCACTGTGGACGCCGATGACGAGCAACTCGCTTCAGAGTACGCGAACCGCATTGCCGAGGCTATAAGGGCGCTGTAGGGGCTCTCAGACGCATTCTATCCATTTGCAGACCATAGCGAAGTGAAACGATGACTGAAGACCTGGAAGAGCTGTTCCAAACCCCATACTGGATCATCGATATCCTGCCTAAGCAGGTTCCTGCTGAGGGCGCCGGGCAGTATTTCGCTGTGGAGAAACACTTTTTGAAAGCCGAGAGCATGGCAGCGATCAAGCAGAGGCACATCAACGTGGTGCTCAAGCTGAACTGCTATTTCGACATCTCGCTCGACGAAGGTTCGTGCGTCAATCCTTCTCCGGACTGCATTGAAGACAAGATGTTCAACGGGCGCCTATGCATCATGATAGATGAAGCGATGATTGTCTCCGAGCCAAATGACACCTATATGACGATCTTCAACCCGAGCGAGAGTCTCTTGGAAATGGTTATGGCAATCGCACCTGCCGAGGGCCTGTTCGTATGGCAGCCATAGCAGGGCCGGGGAGAATCGCAAGCATATAGAAGGAGCATCGCCATATCGACGATGCTCCTAATCTTTCATCTGGAAGCCAGTGGCTTAGCCTTCACCACCGTCTCCGCCTCCATCATCTGGGGGAGTGGGGTCATCCGGGTTGACAGGCGGATCGGGAGTGTCCGGCTCGGAGGGAGTATCGGGCTGCGTAGGAGTATCGTCGTTTTCCTTTGGAGCTGGCTTGTTCTCCTTCTTTGGCTCTTCTTCCTCTTCCTCTTCTTCCTCCTCATCTTCTCCCTTGTACTTGTCAAGGTCGATGTTGTTGTTGTACGGAGGATTGTTCGCCTTGGGGAAGTCCCTCGTCTTGTAGCCCTTAAGTGCGCGAGTCATGAAGTTCTTCCAAACCGGACAGCAGTTAGAGCCACCCATGTTATCGGCAACCGGACGCTCAGCCCTAGCACCAATCCAAACGGAGCAAGAGAGCTGAGGGGTATAGCCGCAATACATGGAGTCGCGGAAGTTCTGCGAGGTGCCTGTCTTTCCTGCGGAAACCTGATTTGGGAGCCGTGCCCTGGTTGCGGTTCCGCCGGTTACAACGGACTTGAGAACGTTGGTGGTGGCATATGCAACCTCGGGCGAGATGGCCTGAACGCCTTCGAGATGGTCCTCGGCGTTGTAGAGAACGTTGCCGTCCGCATCGAGGATCTTCAAGATGAACTTGGGCTCATGGTAGACGCCGCCGGTTGCAAGCGTTCCATAGGCAGAGGCCATTTGCAAGGTATTGACACCCTGAGCGCCGAGAGTGAGCGAATTATAGGGCTTGAGGTCGCTTGTGATTCCCATGCGGTGAGCGACATCGACTACCTTATCGGCACCAACTGCATCGATCAGGCGCGCATAGGCGGTGTTCGAGGACATCTGGGTCGCCTGCTGGATGCTAACTGTTCCATAAGAGGCGCCTCCGTAGTTCTCGACCTTCCAGTCGCCGATCTTGACGGGGGAGGATGCGCTGATCGGAGTAGCGGGATTGACGCCATTTTCGATGGCAGCGACCAGCGTGAACATCTTGAAGCAGGAACCGGCCTGCCTCTCAGCCTGCGTGGCTAGATTGAACTGGTCTTTGTTGTAGTTCTTTCCGCCGAAGAGCGCCTTGACGTATCCGGTGTCGGGTTCGATGGCGGTCAACGAGATATCCACGTCGCTCGGAAGGTTGTCGAGCTTGGCGTAGCAAACGTCTTCGGCTGCCTTTTGCATATCGACGTCAAGAGTGGTGATGACCGTCAAGCCGCCCTTGAAGACCTCGTCCGAGGAGTATTCGTTGAGAAGCAGCCTGCGTACCCAACTAGTGAAGTACGGATACTTGTAAATGCCGTCGTCGCGCTTGTTCTTGGGCGGGTTGAGATTGAGGTCGGTGGCCACAGCCTCGTCATACTCTTCCTGCGTGATGTATTGGTTGGAGAGCATGCGTCGGAGAACCAGATTGCGCCTCTCGAGAGCGGTCTCGGGGTTCCTGAGCGGGTTGTTCGCTGTTGGCGCTTGCGGGATAGCGGCGATAAGCGCGGCTTCGGGAAGCGTAAGCTTGGAGGCGTGCTTGTTGAAGTAATGCCTCGCTGCAGACTCGATACCATAGGCACCATCGCCATAGTTGATGGTGTTGAGATACATCATGAGTATCTCGTCCTTGGTATAGGTCTTCTCTACCTGAAGTGCGATATAGGCCTCGCGAACCTTGCGCTTGAGGGAGATCTCGTTCATCTCATCCAGCAGAAGGGTATTCCTTACGAACTGCTGTGTGATCGTTGATGCGCCCTCAGCAGTCGACATCGTGATCAGGTCGATGAACGCCGCACGGGCGATACCGAACAGGTCGACGCCATTGTGCTCGTAGAATCGCTCGTCCTCGACTGCGACCGTTGCGTCCTTCATGTACTGGCACACCTGATCGGACTCTACCGGCTCACGATCTTCGAGGTAGAGCTCTGCGAGAAGTGTCTTTCCGTCGCTTGCGTATATCTTTGTCTTTTGGGCTACGTTGAACGCAGAAGCGGACTCATAGTCTGGCAAATCGGTAAGCCATGACTTCGCCAACGAATAGCCTGCAGCAACGGTTACGGTCACCATGACGAGCGCAATGACGAAGATCGCGCCCAGGGTCTTTATGACCAAACCCCCTCTGCTGCGATTGTGCATTCGAGTTCGTGAAGACATAAAACCTCCTAATTCTCAACCGCTAATTATATAACAGCGCGGTGATGAATAGGCGTTCTGACAGGGGAGAAGCGGGTATTGAGCGCTAAAACCACATAATTGCTGCATAAAAATGCATATGAGTGGCGGATGTGCGTTATGGACGGCAATTCATGTCTGGACTCGACATAGATGGAAGGCGGTATGAAAGAGGCGCCCCGCCGTCTCCAGCGGAGCGCCTCCCTTCAAGCGCTGATGTGCCGAGCCTTGGATTTAGCCCTCGTGCTCGGTGCGGGTGATGAAATCATCCTGGAGCACCTTTGGCATCTCGACGAAGTACGCGGAGAAGCCGGCGATGCGAACGATGAGGTTCTGGTGATCCTCAGGATGCTCCTGCGCATCGTGGAGCGTATCTACGCCGACGACGTTGAACTGAACCTGCATGCCACCCTGATCGAAGTAGGTCGAGATCAGCTGCTGCAGATGACGCGTGCCCTGCTCGCCCTGGCAGACAGATGGAGTGAACTTGATGTTGCACTGGTCGCCGTTTCCGAGCTTGACCTGCGGAAGCTTTGCGGCGGAGGTGAGGTATGCGGTGGGGCCGTTCTTGTCGAAGCCCTGGCGCGGCGAGATCGCCTCTGCCAGCGGAGTGCCGAGGAAGCGGCCGTCCGGGGTTGCCATGGTCTGGCGGCCGAAGTCGATGTGAACGGTCATCGTAAAGGTCGAGGGACGCCAAGGACCACGCGGTCCCCAAGAGCTGTTGACCTTGTCGCAGAAGACGCCCATCGCCCAAGCTGCGATCTCGTCGACTTCCTCGATGTCGTTTCCGTAGTGCGGCAGCTCGTTGTCGATGTACTGCTGCAGCTCCTCATAGCCCTCCCAGTTCTTATTAAGGGCATCGAGGAGCTCATCCGCGGTAACGGTCTTGTCCTCGAAGACGAGCTTCTTGATGGCGCAGAGCGAGTCTGCAACATTGCCGATTCCGGCGCCGGTGAGTCCGGTGCTGTTGTACTTGGAACCACCACGCAGAACGTCCTTACCGCTATCCATGCATCCCTCCATGGTGAGCGAGGCGCTGACGCAGGGGAAGAACTCGCCATAGGCCAGCTCGTAGAAGTTGACGTAGGATACATGCCAATCAACCCAGAACTCGATCTGCTTGACGAAGGCTTCCTTGAGCTCCTCGAACGACTTCATGTCGCGGAGGTCGCCGGTCTTCGGTCCGAAATCGTTTCCGTTGGGGGTGAGGCCCTGAGGCATCGGGTTACGGCCGTTGTGGATTGCCATGTTCATGATTCCGACAAGGTTGACGAAGCTCTCGCAGCCGTTGGAGCCGGATGCAGACCACTCCTTGCCGCCGATTGCAGGCTCGACGCAACCGATGATGGCGTAATCGTTTGCATCCTCGTGGCTGATTCCCTTGGACTCGAGAGCCGGGATGATGACGTTGTCGTTCTCGAGGATAGGCATGCCGCCGGAGATCTTCGAGGACTCGATCGCTGCCTCCCAAACCTCATACGGGGTGCCATCATGCATACGGACGGAGATCGACGGGTCGATGAGATACAGGCGCGCATAGGTCTGCAGGAAGGTAAGGGTCAGCGGATTGGTGGCATCCTCGCCCTCGGGGGTGACGCCGCCGACGGTGAAGTGCTGGCCGCCGCAGACATAGTTGTAAGCCGATTTTGTGGCCAGAGTGCCAGTTGGAGCGGTGACTACGCGCATGACTGAGAAATAGTCGCCGAGCTTGAGGATGAAGAGGTCGGTGAGCTCCTGCAGGGATTCCTCGGTGTAAACGCCATCGGCAAGCTCCTGCTCGACGAACTTGCCCAGGTACTGGTCCATGCGGCCAAGGGTGATGCCGTGGGACTGGCCATCAGTATGAAGCATGAGCTGGTAGATCAGCGTGCACTGCATCGACTCCCAGGTGTTGCGAGCCGGGTTCTCGACGATGTTGTAGAGGCCATCGGCCATCTTCGCAAGCTCATCCTTGCGTGCGCCCTCGGGAGCCTCTTCGGCTGCCTTGGCAACAAGGTCTGCATAGCGCTTGGTGAGGATCATGCCGCCCTCGGCAACGCGTACCATCGCGCGCCAGAAGACGTACTTGGAGGCGTCATCGTGGAAGACCTTGCCTTCGATGGCATCCATGTGCGCCTGGGCCTCGTCGCGAAGCGACTTCCAGCCGCGATCGATGATCTTCTTGTAGTCGGGGCTGTAGTGGCCCTGGCAGATGTCGGAAGCGCGCATTATATTCGCGAGCTCGGGCACCCTCTCGCTAGGCGGGATGGGATTGGCGGAGATGTTGTTGGCGCGGCTGCGGTTGCCGAACGAGGTGCAGTTGTCGCCGATGAGGTTGTAGATGCCCTCGGGCTGATCGCCAAGGGTGGTTGCCTGGATGGTGCGGGGCTCCCAGTACTCTACGGCATCCTGCCAGATCTTCTTGGCTTCGGGGGAGACATAGGCGAATACGCCATCGCAGCCCCATTCGCGATACCAGACATCCTCGGGAAGCGCGAGAGCCTCCTTCATCCAGCCGACGCCCCACTCGACGTAGGGGCTGGTGCAACGCCAATCCGGACCGAGGTTGGCGACGAAGATCTCGTCATCCTCGAGGCGGACGGTGCAGTTCTCGCACCAGGTCTTGAGAGCGCCTGCACGCTTGAGCAGCGGCAGCTCCCACTCGTGAAGCTTGTAGTAATCGGTGTAGATCTTGGTACGCTCCATGTTGAGGATCACGTGGCCCTGATCATGCTCCTTGCGCTTGATCTTCAGATCCTTGACCCTCTGGCTGATTGGTGCAGGTGTGAACATGAACTTCCTCCTTCTTAGCCTTGATTCGTACAATGTCGAAGCATATGGCTTCCCGTCTATGCTTTGTTTATTCCAACTTAATATATTAGCTTTAAATTTGTCTTAAAGTGACACATTTTTATACTTTCGATTGATTTGAGATAGATGAGAACTAATTTGCTACAAAAGTGCTTTAAGCCGATTAATTCTACCGTTAACAAATAATTTTAGAATTATTAATCGTCAAAATAATGAATGTTCAAATACTATGAGGTTAAATGGGGGGGAAGGGGCGTTTTCTCACAAGGAGCAATTTTGGAACTCAGTTTTGTTACAGTTTTGCCTGAAATTCTTCACAATCCGATCCTTTTGATCATATTGCTCCTTTCCATTGGAATCATCCTCATAAACGGTGCGACAGATGCACCGAACGCCATTGCTGCAGCAGTAGGAGCGCGCTCTATTTCCCCTGGCAAGGCCATCGTCATGGCCTCGATATGCAATTTCCTAGGCGTAACCCTAATGACATTCGTTTCAACGGCTGTCGCCCATACGATCATGAACATGGTCGATTTTGGAGGTGATAGCCATTTGGCTCTGATTGCGCTCTTTGCTGCGATGATTTCCATCATTGTCTGGAGCGTAGGAAACTGGCTTTTTGGCATTTCCGTAAGCCAATCTCATTGTATGATTGCTGGTCTCACCGGCGCATCTATAGCGCTCATTGGAGGCTTTGATGCCGTCAATTGGCACGAGTGGCTCAAGGTCATATACGGACTTCTTGCTTCTGTTGGCATGGGATTCGGATTCGGATGGCTTTTTTCCAAACTCATAGTCTTGATCTGCCGCGATATGGTCTACAGGAAGACCCTGAATACCTTCGGCAGATTGCAGATCATGACCTCTGCGCTCACAGCATTCATGCATGGCGCGCAGGATGGGCAGAAATTCATGAGCGTTTGCCTACTAGGCATCGTATTCGCCATGGGCGGAACGGATACCGAGATTGTCAAATTCCCGTTCTGGGTCATGCTTGTATGCTCCCTTTGCCTTTGCGTAGGGACCGCCATCGGCGGCAAGCGCATCATCAAGAAGATCGGAATCAACATGGTGCACATGGAGAAGTGGCAGGGGTTCTCGGCTTCGCTCTCTTCGTTCCTTGGAACATTCATAGCGACGATTTCAGGCCTGCCAATCTCAACGACCCATGTTGCTACAACCGCCATCATGGGTGTTGGGTCAGCCAAGCGCGTAAGCTCGGTTAAGTGGGAAACCGCACGCGATCTATTCGTCATTTGGATTCTGACTTTCCCTGGATGCGGCCTCATCGCCTTCGGTCTAGCCAAGCTCTTCATGATCGTCTTAATCTAGAAAAGCGCTGCCACGCTTTCTGGAAATATTCCGCAAAGCGGCTGGCGATAGCCATTTGCGAAGAACATAGCGCTCCTCGTTCGAAGTTCGAACCAACAGTTTACAATTGACTTGTCAATCTAATATGTACTACGAGATTGTTTAGAGAGATACTCTGTGAGGAGCGATACTGTGCAAGAGTACATTTTGAGTTGCTGTTCAACTGCAGATTTGACCCCTGAGCAGCTCGCGGCGATAGACGTCGAGTTCATTCCGTTCCATTTCTTCGTGAATGGCGTTCAATATGATGACGACCTTGGCAAATCGATGACTTACAAGGACTTCTACAATGCGTTGCGCGATGGTGCCGAAACTTCGACGTCCCAGGTCAACGAGGGAGAGTTCATCGATTACTTCGAGAAGTTCCTGCAAAATGGCCAGGATATCCTGCACGTTTCGCTTTCAAGCGGCATTTCCGGCGTATACAACTCGGCCTGCATAGCGCGCGACGAGCTCATCAAGAAGTACCCCGAGCGCAAGATCTACGTCGTTGATTCGCTTGGCGCATCCGCTGGCTATGGCATGCTGATGGACCATCTTTCGACGCTTCGCGCAGATGGAATGGGCATCGACGAGATCCATGAGTGGGTTGAGGCGCACAAGCTCAACCTCCATCATTGGTTCTTCTCAACTGACCTCAGCTTCTACGTAAAGGGCGGCAGGATCTCCTCTGCATCAGGATGGTTCGGCACTCTGCTCAAGATCTGCCCGCTTCTCAACATGGACAACCTCGGCAGGCTCATTCCGCGCTACAAGGTCCGAGGCATGAAGCTTGTCAAGGAGCGCATCGTCAAGAAGATGATCGAGCATGCTGTCGATGGCATCGATTACAGCGGCAAGGTCTTCATCTCTCAATCCGATTGCTATGAGGATGCGCTCGACGTCGCCAAGGCGATCGAGTCCAAATTCGCCAAGATGGATGGCAAAGTCACCATCAACTACGTCGGAACAACCATCGGCTCTCACACCGGCCCCGGAACCGTTGCGCTCTTCTTCTGGGGGGACGAAAGGGGAGAATAGGGGAGCATGGGAACTACTCAGCGTCTCAACTTCGAAGATATCGATTCTGCCCGCAGTTTCTTCTCTAGCGATCGATTCGCCACCGAGCTCGTTGGGGCATCCATCGACGAGCTCGGCGAGAACGCCTCTGTATGCTCCTTCACGATCGGGCGGCAACACCAAAATGCGATGGAGCGGCTCATGGGCGGCGCTGTGCTGGCGCTTGCCGACTTCGCCTTCGCCGTATCCACCAATTCCGACCATTGCCACACTGTGACCGTCAACATCAACGTGGATTTCCTCGAAGCCTGCAAGGGAGAACGCGTCATAGCCAGCACCAGGCCCTTGAAGATCGGAGGTACGATGGTCTTCTATGAGATCGATATCGAAGACAACCTGGGCAGTCTCATAGCCAAGGCTAGCGTCGTGGGCAAGCGAATGGATTGACCCCGAACAATAGCGAAACGAAAGAGCGGCTACCGTTGGTTCGGTAGCCGCTCCGCTTTGAGACTTGGTATTGTCGCTTTCGATGTTCTGGTTGCTGCTGAAAAGGAAAGGAAGTTAAGGAGTTATCGGGTATATGCTTGTGCGCTATGCGATTTCAAGTCTCTTGCTTACCGGTACTTCATCGCCCTTCTTAGGCATATCGAGCGAAAGGATTCCGTTCTCGTACTTGGCCTCGATCTTATCCGAGTCGATGTTCGAGATGTCAAAGCTCCTCTTGAACGATCCGGAACGCCTCTCCTTGAGGATGTAAGTGCCCTTCTCGTCCTTCTCCTCAGAGCTCTCCTCATGGGAAGCGCTGATGGTGAGGATGTCGCCCTCGACGTTGATGTCGATCTCGCTCTTGTCAAAGCCTGGGAGCTCGGACTCGATGATGATCTTAGAGCCCTCGTCCTTGATATCGGTGCGATAGGGGATAAGGCCGCTTTCGCTGAAGAACTGCCTCTCGAAATCGTTGAAGATATCGAACGGCCTGAAGGGCCTGGCCTCATACTTGGGTCGTCTTGTGCAAATCTCGTACATGGTTGCCTCCTTGCTGTGTTATTCTTTGACCAAGTCAAATTATATGAGTATCGTTTGACCTAGTCAAGTACTTTTTGGAGAAAATATGAGTGCCAACTTATCAGATTTCATAGGCAACCTGAATGAAGGTTTTGTCTCGTATTGCATGGTTAGGCTAGAGAGCTATGGGTTGTCATATGCACAGTATTCGTTCCTTGAGTACTTGGGAACGCATCCTAACTGCACGCCAGGCGAGCTTTCCACGGCGCTCAATGCTGACAATGGGCATACCACGCGCACTGTAAACAAGATGATCGAGTGCGGCATGTGCACCAAGCAAAGGCAGGTTCAGGATAAGCGGGTATATCTGATCAATCTGACGCCGGCTGGCAAGAAATGCTACAGCGAGGTAGCGGATCTATATGAGTCATGGGAACAGGAAATGCTAAAGGGTTTGGATGATTCGGAAAGGCAGATGCTGTATTCGTTGCTTAGAAGGTTAGGGCAACAGTAAATCGAGCTTCAGAATCGATTTGAGAGTCTTATTCGTTTATTTGCGTTTACATATATGGCCCCTCACCTGCGCATATATATTGATTAACTCGATAATATATGTTATGTAAAGTTATGAATGATAGTCAGGTACGAGGCTGGGAAATGGACTTTCAAGGCCACTTCCCCTCTTGGAGAATTAGCGTTTCAGTTATTCTGATTCGCCCGCGCGCGCAAGCGAATTCATTGCATCGAATAGTGATTCACATGACGCGGGCGTCGAAATTCTCCGACGCCCGCACTTTTAGATCGATTAGCTGATCGGTACGCTATCTGCTCCCCTATCGGGAGTACTTCCCATCGACGAAGATGAGATTCTGGTTGTTGATGAACGCGCCGCCGTATGCTTTCGTGATCGAAATGATCCAGTCGACGAGCGCCCAGATCCCCAAGCCGCCTCCAGTGAAGAGCTTCAGGATGCCGAGGCCGATCTGGCCGCGAAGGAACCTGTCGACTCCAAGCATGCCGAACAGGAAATTTCCGATCCATACGAAGACATGCTTGTTGATAGAGGTGCCTTCCACCTCAACCTGCTTCCCTGTTCCGTAGACCCTTGAGGTAACTTGCTCATAGCTCGAATAGGGATTGCTGTCCTGGTAATAGGCCGCAGGATCGTCGGTCATGGCGATGACGACTCTCTCGCCATCGCGGTAGATGTTCACCCAATCGCCAACCATCGGATTGGGATAATTGAATGCCTCTGGGCCTACGACGATGATTCCGCCCTCGTCTGTTCCAACTGAGATCTGCTGTCCATCGATGCTTAGAATCTGGCTCATATCGCTCCCCTACTTCGCAACTATGTTCACGAGCTTGCCCGGTACGAAGATTACCTTCTTGATATCCTTGCCGGCAAGCTGATCTGCCAGCATGTCCTTGGCCAGCGGCTCCACATCATCCTGAGCAGCATCGGCGGGAATAGTCACGCGCCCCTTGATCTTGCCGTTGATCTGGACGACGATCTCGATCTCATCGGCCGCGGCGAGCGCCTTGTCGAACTCGGGCCACTCGAGGTCACCGACGCTCCCCTCCCCGCCAAGAGCCTCGGCGTAGAGCTCCTCGGAGAAATGAGGGGCTATCGGCGAGAGCAGGATGACAAGATTGCGAGCGACAACAGCGCACAGATCGGCATCGCGTTGCGCGGGCGGAACCTTGAGGTAGTTGGAAATCGAGTTGACGAGCTCCATCAGCGCCGCGATGGCCGTGTTGAAGTTGAAGCGGCCGAAATCAGCCGTAACCTTGCCGATGACCCTGTGCATCTCCCTAAGGAGGGCCTTGTTTGCCTTCTCAAGCTCCTCAGATGCGATCTCAGCCCCACTTTGGCTCTCACTCGGCTCCGAACCAACCAACTGGTAAACGGTGCGCCATACGCGATTCAGGAACTTGTAAAGACCAGCGAGACCACCCTCGTCCCAGATCAGGTCCTTGTCGGGCGGAGCCATGAAGAGGATGTAGGCCCTCACCGCATCGGCACCATAGCGGGCGATCATGTCCTCGGGCGCTATGACGTTGCCCTTGGACTTCGACATCGTCTCGCCCTTCTCATCCTTGACCATGCCCTGGCAGAGCAGGTTGGTGAATGGCTCGTCGAAGTCGACCATGCCCATGTCGCGCAGAACCTTGGTGAAGAAGCGGCTGTAGAGCAGGTGAAGGATCGCGTGCTCGATGCCGCCGATGTACTGGTCGACGGGCATCCAACGGTTAGCCTTCTTCGGATCGAATGGAGCCTGGTCGTTGTGCGGATCGGTGTATCTGAGGTAATACCAGCTCGAGCAGGTGAAGGTGTCCATCGTATCGGTCTCGCGCTTGGCCGGCGCGCCGCAGATCGGGCACGTGGTGTTGACGAAGCCCTCGTGCGTTGCAAGGAGCTCGCCTGCGGAGAGGTCGATGTCGTCGGGCAGCAGGACCGGCAGATCCTCCTCGGGCACGGGAACGAGGCCGCAGTGCTCGCAGTAGATCGCGGGGATCGGGTTGCCCCAGTAGCGCTGGCGGCTGATCAGCCAGTCGCGCAGCCTGAACTGGATCGTCTTGTGGCCGAGACCCTTGGACTGCAGCTCCTCGATGATGGCATCGACGGCCTCGGAGTGCTTGCCGCCGGTCATGCCGGTGTACTTGCCGGACTGAACCAGGATGCCCTCCGCCTCGTAGGCGTTCTCCCAATCGACGGTGTCGACGATGCGCTCGGAGACTCCGTCGAGCTTCTCGAACAGCGGATCGTCCTTCTCGAGGATGATCGGGATGATCGGCAGATCGTACTTGCGGGCGAACTCGAAGTCGCGCTGGTCGCCGCACGGCACCGCCATGACGGCGCCTGTACCATAGTCGGCGACAACGTAGTCGGCAACCCAAACCGGAACCTTCTCGCCGTTGATCGGGTTGACGACGTAGCGCCCGGTGAAGACGCCATGCTTCTCGCGATTGCCCTGAGCGCGCTCGACGGCGGATACCTTGGAGGCCTCCTCCTTGAGCTGCTCGACCTCGGCAACGAAGGGCGAGCCTTCCATGATGTAATCGAGACGCTCGTACTCAGGCGATACGACGAAGAAGCTGCATCCGAAGAGAGTGTCGGGCCTGGTGGTGAAGACGGTTATGGTATCGAGCTCGCTGGGCTCGGCGGGAGCGTTGCCGTCTATGTCGCAGAGCATGAAGTCGACATCGGCGCCCTCGGAGCGGCCGATCCAGTTGGCCTGCATCTGCTTGACGCGCTCAGGCCAGCCTCCGAGCTTCTCGAGGTCGTCGAGCAGCTCCTGCGCGTAGTCGGTGATCTTGAAGTACCACTGCGTTAGGTCGCGCTTCTCCACCGCGCTATGGCAGCGCCAGCACTCGCCCTCGGTGACCTGCTCGTTGGCGAGGACGGTCTCGCAGGTTGGGCACCAGTTCACGGGGGAATTCCTGCGCTCGACCAGACCCCTCTTCCAGAACTGCAGGAAGATCCACTGGCCCCACCTGTAGTACTCGGGGTCGCAAGCAACGACGGTCCTGTCCCAGTCGTAGGAGAAGCCCATGCGCTTGAAGCTCTCGCGCTGGGTCTCGATATTGGCGTAGGTCCACTTGGCGGGGTGGCTGTTGTTCTTTATCGCAGCGTTCTCTGCGGGCAGGCCGAAGGCATCCCATCCCATCGGATGGAGCACGTCGAAGCCCTGCATCTTCGAATAGCGGGCGATCACGTCGCCGATCGTGTAGTTGCGCACATGACCCATGTGGATGTCGCCCGATGGATACGGGAACATCTCGAGGACGTACTTGGTCGGTTTGGACTCATCCTCCTGGACCTTGAATGCTTCGGTCTCTTCCCAAACCTTTTGCCATTTTGCCTCTATGGCCTTAGCATCGTACTCTGGAATCAAAGCTGCCTCCTGAAACCTAGCAGTCTTACCTGAACGATACGGTCGAGGTGCCGGACGAATCCTTGAGCAGGACGTCGTGAGGCATGCCCTCGACGATGGAAGTCGCGCTGACGAGCGTGAGCTTGGCCTTCTTCTGGAACTCCGGGATCGTGAGCGAGCCGCAGTTGCACATCGTGGAGCGAATCTTCGAGAGCGTCATCGCGACGTTATCCTTGAGCGGACCCGCATAGGGAACGTAGGAGTCGACGCCTTCCTCGAAGGAGAGCTTCTGCTTGCCGCCCATGTCATAGCGCTGCCAGTTGCGCGCGCGCGCCGATCCCTCGCCCCAGTACTCCTTCATGAAGCTGCCGTTGACGTTGACCTTGGCGGTCGGGCTCTCGTCGAAGCGAGCGAAATAGCGACCGAGCATAAGGAAGTCTGCGCCCATGGCGAGCGCGAGTGTCATGTGATGATCTTGGGCGATGCCTCCGTCGGAGCAAACCGGGATGTAGATTCCAGTCTCCTCGAAATACTTGTTGCGCTCGTTGGTTACGTCGATGAGAGAGGTGGCCTGACCACGGCCGATTCCCTTCTGCTCGCGCGTGATGCAGATCGAACCGCCGCCGATGCCAACCTTGACGAAGTCAGCGCCGCACTCTGCGAGGAACCTGAAGCCCTCTGCGTCGACTACATTGCCCGCGCCGACCTTGACGCTGTCGCCGTAGTGCTCCCTGATCCATGCGAGCGTGATCTTCTGCCACTCGGTGAATCCCTCGGAGGAATCGATGCAGAGAACGTCTGCGCCTGCCTCGATGAGAGCGGGAACGCGCTTCTCGTAGTCGCGGGTATTGATGCCGGCGCCGACGATGTAGCGCTTATGCTGGTCGAGAAGCTCGAGCGGGTTGGACTTATGCGAGTCGTAGTCCTTCCTGAAGACCATGTACATCAGATGGTCGTCATCGTCGACGATCGGCAGCGCGTTGAGGCGCTCGTCCCAGATGATGTCGTTGGCTTCCTTGAGGGTGGTGCTGGCCTTGCCCACGATCATCCTATCGCGTGGCGTCATGAAGCTCGAGACCAGCTCGTCGGGGGACATCCTCGAAACCCTGTAGTCCCTGCTGGTGACGATGCCGAGGAGCTTGCCGTGCGCGCTTCCGTCGTCGGTGACGGGCATCGTGGAGTGACCGGACTCGGCCTTGAGGTCGAGAACCTGCTGGAGCGTCATGTTGGGAGCGAGGTTGGAATCGCTCTCGACGAAGCCCGCCTTGTAGTCCTTGACCTTCTTTACCATCGCGGCCTCGTCCTCGACGGTTTGAGATCCATAGATGAAGGAAATTCCGCCCTCGGTTGCGAGCGCGATCGCCATCTTGGGGCCCGATACCGACTGCATGATGGCCGAAACCATCGGAATGTTCAGGCTGATCGCAGGCTCCTCTCCCCTCTTGAATTTGACAAGCGGGGTCTTGAGGCTAACCTTGTCCGGAATGCACTCCGAGGAAGAATAGCCCGGTACCAGCAGGTATTCGTTGAATGTTCTCGCAACCTCTTCGTAGATGAATGCCATTTTGAAACTCCCTATCTGACCAGCTTGCTTAACTTGGCAGTTGATTGATTGACTATCTCGAGATCCTTATGAGCATCGGATCCGCTGCGAGCATTCCGGTGGCCACGATCTTATCAAGTGCGCTGCGGATCGCGCTCTCCTTGGTTATATGGGTAAGCACAGTGATACTGGCGAGGTCGCCGATGGTCTCGCGCTGGTTGACAGACCTGAAGGAGATGTCGTCCTTGGCGAAGATCTCGGCGATCTTGGCAAATACGCCTGGCCTATCCTCGACCTGGATCCTCAGGTAGTACTCGGACTCCAGCTCATCGATCGGAAGGATAGGTATCTCATCGATGCATTCGCACCAGCGAGTCTCATGGAATCCCTCGTTGAGCATCCTGGCGATCTCGAGAAGGTCGCCCATGACCGCGGAAGCGGCAGCTCCGCCGCCTGCGCCTTGGCCGAAGAACATCGTCTCGCCAACGAAATCGCCGACGACGTAGATCGCGTTGAAGACGCCGTTGACGCCTGCAAGCGGATGTGACAGCGGAAGCATCGTCGGATGAACCCTGACGTCGATTCCGTTCTCGGTGCGCCTGGCAATTGCAAGGAGCTTGATGCAGTAGCCCATGTCACGTGCGACATCGAGGTCGATCGGCTCGATCTTGGTGATGCCCTCGACGTAGACATCGTCGATGGTCACCCTGCTATGGAAAGCGATGGATGCGAGGATGGCGATCTTGTTGGCGGCGTCGAGTCCCTCGACGTCTCCTGCGGGGTTGAACTCGGCAAATCCCTTCTCCTGGGCCTCTTTGAGCGCAGCTCCATAATCCATGCCATCGTCGCTCATCCTTGTGAGCATGTAGTTGGTGGTGCCGTTGACGATGCCCATCACATCGGAGATCTCATTGCAGTCAAGCGAGCGCTTCAGCGGCCCGATGATCGGGATTCCGCCGCCGACGGAAGCGCCGTACATGATGCTGACTCCGTTGGCCTTGGCGGTTTCGAGAATCTCCTGGCCGCATGATGCCATGATAGCCTTGTTGGCGGTGACGACGTGCTTGCCGGCGTTGAGAGCCTTGAGTACGAACTTCTTGGCGATGCCGGTGCCTCCGATGAGCTCGACAACCACGTCGACGTCGGGGTTGTCGATGACATCGTTTCCGTCGAAGGTGAAGACGTCCTCGATCCCGAGCTCCTTGACTGCAGTGTCATCAAGCGCCGCAGCTGCTACGAGCCTGATGTCAAGGCCGTAATACCTCTTGTAATCCTCGCCGTGCGTGAGGATCATCTTTGCGACCGAGGCACCCACGGTTCCAAGTCCGATGATTCCAACGTTTACTGGACGCATATCCTATCCTTTCCAAGATCAATGGCCGCAGCGCGACCCTTGCAATTCACGAATCAAACCTCGCAGGCAATCATGTCCTCCAGGGTCTGCCTGCGAACGGCCAGCCTGCACTTTCCATCCTTGACGAATACGACAGGCTGTCTCATCGCCATGTTGTAGTTCATCGACATCGAGAAGCAGTATGCTCCGGTGGCCAGCACGGCCACGATGTCGCCGGGCTGCACCTCCTGGATGGACGCACTCTCGATGATAACATCGCTCTCGCAATACCTGCCGACAATCGTTGCGAGCATATCGCGCTGATTTGCGGCCCTGTTCGCTACGAATGCCTCGTAAACGGCACCGTAGAGGCCGGGGCGGATGTTGTCGGCCATGCCGCCGTCGAGCGCCACATAGGTTCTGATTCCGTCGATCTCCTTGATGGTTCCAACGGTATAGAGCGTGACAGCGGAGTTGCCTACGGCGGAACGTCCAGGCTCCACGGCAATCAACGGCTCATCGAGGCCATGGCTCTCGCAAAGCCCGAGCACGATGTCGCAGATCTTGCTGGTGAAATCCTCGATGGAAGTCGGGCGGTCTGCCTTCGTATAGGCGATGCCGAGGCCACCTCCGAGATCGATCTCATCTGCTTCGAATCCCAGGGTCTGCTTGATCTCCTGCATGAATTCGAACATCACCTCGAAGGCGCGCTCGAAGCACTCGATGTTGAAGATCTGCGAGCCGATATGGAACTGGTAGCCCTTGAGGTTGAGGTTGTCGCTGGCCAGGATCGTCCTGATCGCGGCGAGCGACTCCCCTTCCGCGATCGAGGTGCCGAATTTGGAGTCCTCGGCCGCAGTCTGGATGTACTCGTGAGTGTCCGCGATGATGCCCGGGCGAACACGAAGCAGCACGTCGGCCTGGAAGCCGTGGGACTTCGCGATGGAGTCGATCTTCTCGACCTCCTGTTCGGAATCGACGACGATTCTGCCAATGTGCGAGCTGAGCGCCAGCGAGACCTCCGCATCGGTCTTGTTGCAGCCATGGAAGACGATTTTGGCGGCTGGAATGCCAGCGGCCATCGCGTAGGCCAGTTCTTCGCCGCTGGCAACGAGCAGCCAGCAGCCCTCGTCTGCGGCGATTCGAGCGGTCTCGAAGCAGGTGAACGCCTTGAAGGCATAGCAAACCCTGCTCCTCGCGAGGCGGTTGCCGAGCCCATCCCTGTAGGCGGCGAGCCTATGTCGCAGATCCGCCTCGTCGACGACCATCACCGGGGTGCCGAATTCCTTGGCGATCCTACAGGTGTCGACTCCTCCGATGAACAGGTGCGATTCATCGAATACGCAGCCGACCTCGGCGGTCCTGGGCAGAACCCTGACCAGATCCATCGCTGTCGAATGATCGCCCTCGAATCGTATGCTCATCATTCCCCCTTCGAATAAAGTCGCATAGTTCGGTTACATCCTTTCGGGCGCGGTGACTCCAACGAGCCCAAGCGCGGTTGCTATGACGTTACGCGTTGCATCGCAAAGGTACAGGCGCGCATCTGCCAGCCGGGCGTCGTCGACTAGAACCTGGCAGTTCGTGTAGAACTGGTGGAAGCTCGCCGCGAGCGCCTCGATGTAGTGGGTCATCCTGTATGGAGCGAAGTCCTTGGCACAGGATTCGACAACCTCCGAGAACTCGGAGATCTTGCGAGCCAGACCGATCTCGGAAGGCTCGACGAGAAGCGAAAGGTCCGCATCTTCGCGTACCTCCCTGCCCGCGCGGCGCAGGATCGAGCAGATCCTTGCATGGGCGTACTGAACGTAGTAAACGGGATTTGAGCTATCCTGCTTCTTCGCAACGGAGATGTCGAAGTCTATGGGCTGATCGGCAGACTTGGCGAGCATGAGGTACTTCGTGGCGTCTGCGCCGACCTCCTCGATCAACTCCTCGAAGGTGATCATCTCGCCTGAGCGCTTGGACATCCTGACCGCCTCGCCGTCGCGGAAGAGGTTGACCAGCTGCCCGAGGAGGATATCGAGTTTGCCCCCGTTGCCGAGCGCCTCCATCGCCGATTTGATCCTGACTACGTATCCATGATGGTCGGCGCCGAGGATGTCGATCACGCGATCGAACCCGCGGCTGAACTTGTTCTGGTGATACGCGATGTCAGGCATGAAATAGGTATAGGAGCCATCCTGCTTGACCAGCACGCGATCCTTGTCGTCGCCGAAATCCGTGGACCTGAACCAGGTTGCGTCATCCTTCGCATAGAGATACCCGCCGGCATCGAGCTCCTCGAGCGTCTTCTCGATCGCGCTCTTGCCGCCATCGTCTTTCGCATAGAGGGAACGTTCGGAGAACCATACATCGAATTGCACCCCTATGCTGGCAAGCAGCTCGCGCATGTTGTCGAGCATCATCTTGTAGGCGATCTCCTTGAAGGCCGCGCTGCGCTCCTCTGAGCTTGCGCTCGCCCACTTGTCTCCTTCGGCATCGAGAATCCTCTGCGCGATGGCGGTGACGTACGAGCCGCCATAGCCGTTCTCCGGCAGCTCGGCGTCGATGCCACAAAGCTGCTGATAGCGTGCGTCGACGGAATTCGCGAAGTTATCCATCTGGGATCCAGCGTCGTTGATGTAGAACTCGCGGGAGACATCCCAACCTGCGTGGTCGAGGATGTTGCAGAGCGAGTTTCCGAGAGCCGCCCAACGCCCATGGCCCACATGCATCGGGCCAGTTGGATTCGCGCTGACGAACTCGACCTGGATGCGCTTGTGCTCGCCGACATCCACGCGACCGAAATCCGCACCCTCAACGCGAGCTTTCCTGATGACTTCCTGGAAAGCGGAGCTCTTGAGCTTGAAGTTGATGAAGCCGGGGCCTGCGATCTCGGTAGATTCGATCATCTCACCATCGGAGATGTGCGAGCAGATGATCTCCGCGATCTTGCGCGGATTCATGCGTGCGGGCTTAGCCAGCTTCATGGCAACCGAAGAGGCCCAATCGCCATGTTCGATGTCCTTGGGTCTCTCAACGGAGGGATCCGGCATCTCCTCGAGCGAAAGCTCCCCGCATTCAATGGCTGCCTGTATGGCAGAAGCAATGATCTTTTCGATTCCAGCGCGCATGCAAAACCTCTGATAACCCGCAATCGGAGCCCAAAATGATACTTCTGAGCCGCTATGACATTAATGGTTCAGTATAGGCTGGCATCGAGGCGATTCGCACATCGAACGGGGTCAACTAAGCACGTAGCTCGGAAACTGGCAACCTAGGACGCATCTAGATGAAGATGACCTTGCGGAAAAGGGGGAAATTCCAGCAAGCAACGCTGATCATAGCCGTGAGCTTAGCCAACGGCGGGAACCACTCGAACGTTTCAATCAGCGTTTCAACGAGAAACGAAGTGAACGACATGTTGAAAATGAAGAGCGCCGAGAACAAACCGAGCGAACGCCTCCAATCCCCTTTGGATTTGAACGAGAACTTTCTGGACATGACGAAGTTATACGCCATCGAGAAAGCGATGGCGATGACATTCGACCCCACTACATTGCCTGTCAGCCATAGCAGGAACTGGAACAATCCCAGCTCGAGGATGCCGCAGCTTATGCCAGTGAAGAGATAGCGGGCACCTTGGTACCTGAACAAGCCCCTATGGGCTCTCTCTGCGTTTTGCTTTTCTTCCACCTGAAGTCCCTGTTGCTTCTTAACATGCTTCGTTTAGAGACTGTGTAACAATATTTTACCAAATACGTGAAATTCGACCTCTTCACAAGCGCGAAGCGGACCGTTCGCAGGTTGTCGCAAATGCTTCGGGCAACGGCGAAAGCAAGCCCTATGGTGTATCATCTTCTGTGCAAGCATCGAAAGGTTGGCGGCATGGGCGATTACTCCAAAGCAACTCTGCGCAAGGCGCTTCTAGAGGTCTTCGAGGAAAGCGAGATCTTGGAGGACGAGCCTATGTCGCTCTACACCACCTTCGAGATCGGCGGCATGACCGACTTCATGGTCGAGCCCACCAGCGCGCGGCAGATTGTACAAGCGATAGAAGCCGCTCGCAAGGCCGATTCTCCATACTGGGTTCTCGGATGCGGGAGCAATGTGCTGGTCAGCGATGCGGGGCTGCGCGGCCTGGTGATACATCTTGGCGAAAGATTCTCAGCGATCGAGGTGGATGGTGTTCGGATCACCGCACAGGCTGGAGCCACGAACAAGGCCATCGCCAACATCGCGCTCGAAAATTCGCTGGCTGGGTACGAGTTCGCATCGGGGATTCCCGGTTCCGTTGGAGGTGCCGCCTTCATGAACGCGGGTGCCTACGAAGAGGAGTTCAAGGGCGTTGCGACAAACGTCACCTGCTTGGATTCCTCGCTCAACGTGCTCGAGCTCACCAATGAGGAGGCGCAATGGGGCTACAGAAGCTCCAGAATGGCGCGTGAGGGTCTGATTGTCCTTTCCGTGAGTATCGAGCTGCACAAAGGCAAACAGACCGATATAGCGGCTAAGATGGCCGATCTCAAGGACCGCCGCGAGTCAAAGCAGCCGCTTGAGCATCCCAGCGCAGGCAGCACCTTCAAGCGCCCGGTAGGCTACTTCGCGGGAAAGCTCATCGATGATGCCGGGATGCGTGGCCACAGGTGCGGCGGCGCCTGCGTCTCAACCAAGCACGCTGGCTTCGTTGTCAATGACCTTAACGCCACGGCCCGTGATGTCTGCAGGGTCATCGAGGACGTGCAGGGAGCAGTTGAGGAGCAGTTCGGGGTCAAGCTGGAGCCAGAGGTGCGGATGATAGGGTTCGAGTTCGGCGACGAGCCGCCCGCGCACGACTGCAAGGTCCACGGACACAGGCACTGAAAGGACGCGCAGAGACCTCTATAGGCTCGTGAACAGCACGAGGAAGGCCACTACGATGCCGGCGATAGATTCGCCGCCGAGAAGTCCCGACGCGATGATGATCCCGGAGTTCGACTCCCCTTCGACAACCTCAGCCGAACGCCTCTTGCGAATGGCGTCGTAGATGAGCTTGACGATCGCACCGAGAAATGCGGTGAAGGACATGTAGAAGGGCAGGTAGAAGCCCAGGCCCAGCGTCATGACCGGCGCGTTTATCAGATAGAGGATGAATCCTATCGCAGCACCAGCCGCGAATATCTTCATGTCGTAGGTACCCGAGATCATCGCGGAAACCGCATTCGCCTGAGCTGCGACGAAGCTTCCGTCGGCTCCGAAGGCCCCAGTGCCGTATGCGTTGACCAGCAAGGCCATCGTGAGCGCAGAGACGATAGCGCCGATGATCGCGCCAATCGTCTGGCCTAGCCATTGCGACTTCGGGTCGGTGCCGAGAACCTTGCCTGCGTGGAAGTCGTTCATCACATCGCCCGCAAGACCGCAAGCAACCGCGATGATCGCCGCGATGAAGAAGAGCTGGACCTTGGGAAGGTCGCAGACGAGCGCGATGAGGATGACGGCGATCAAGCCGAAGATCTCCATCGGATCGATGCCGGTGCGCCCAACGCTCATGATGGACATGGAAACCGTCGCCCAGACGATGATGACCACGATGCACGATGCGATAGGGCCGAGCCCGAGGAAGAAGCAGATGAATGCCGCTGCGAGCAAAATCGTGATGACGACGAGCGCCTTGGCGCTCTTGCTGGCAAAGAGCCTCTGCAGCGTTGTGAGGGTCGCACCCGTCTCAGAAGCCGTGCTGGAGCCGCTGGGAGCCTCGCTCCCCTCTTCATTTCCCTTGGCCTTGCGCTTGATGCCGTTGTAGACCATCTTCACAATGACGGCGAAACCGCAGCCCATCATGATTCCCATGCCTAGCGTCTGGGTTATCGAAATACCGACCTCAGTGGACCAGACTCCGATTCCTCCCCCTATGACGACGATGCCGAACCAACCGAGGATGGCGCCGACGAACCACGAGATAAGAGCGCCCATGCCAACCAGGAAGCCGACCGAGAGAAGCATCGGCGAGTTGTAGATGCCGAAGGCCACGCCGGGAATCGATACTCCACCGAAGAGCATGGCCGGGATCTTGGCGAACCAGTCGCGAACGAATGCGTAGACGAAGGCGAAGCCCATCGATCCGAAGAGCTTGGCCCCAACCTTTCCACCGGTATCCCCGGCCTTCAGGGTTTCAGCCGCAGCCTGGCCAATCGGGTAGTTCATGTCGCTATCGGCTACGAACCTGCGATGGTAGAAGGCTGTGCAGATAAGGCCCAGGACCACGCCTGCGATGCACACGCCGAACATCTCGAGGATGCTGACCTCACCCGCCTGCGCAATCCATATGCCCGGGATCGTGAAGGCGAGTCCGCCGCCGACCATCGCACCTGCGGACATGATCGTATGAGTGACGTTCGCCTCGTTGAGACTCGTCTTTCCGAGCGCTTTGAGGAAGAACAGCGAGATTATCGCAGCGAAGATGATCGGCCAAGGCAGCGCTCCGATCTTGAGCGCCGTGTAAATGGAAGTTGCAGTTATGATTATGCAACCCAGGCTTCCGATGATAACGCCTCGGAGGCTGAGTTCGCGATGGGTTTTGTCTTGCATTTTCCTCTTGATCTAGATAAGGCAGCAGGTAGTGTATGCCTTGAAGTTCGCTCTCTTGATGTTGCCGATCTCGTTGGCATCGCCGACGAGATACGTATCGAGTATAACATCGGCGAGCTCCGCGATATCGGCTTTCCGCTGAATGACTCCGAATGCATCGACAACGTAATCTGCCTCGATGAATTCGGTGGTTCCGTCTGAATGCAGCAGCTCGACGCCGTTTTCGGCGATCCTGGTTACGCGGGATTCCCCAACCCGCGAGATCCCATGATCGTCCAACAGCATTCTGCACATGTTTCGCGTGATCTCGGGTAGGCCATCGGCGAACTTCTCGGCGGGTATCATGTCGACGACGGCGACTTCGCAGCCCCTCATCGCAAGGCCGATCGCGCACTCGCAGCCCGATACTCCTCCTCCGCATATGACGACCTTGCCAGACACCTGCTCGATACCCTCATCCACATCCATGACCCTCTTGACATTCGGGCCATCGATGCCTGGGATGTCGAGCTTGACCGGCTTGGAACCGACCGCGACGACGAGCGCATCCGGGTTCTCGGCCTCGATAAGCTCGGCGGTGGCCTTCGTGTTGAGCCTGATCTCGGCGCCGCAGTTCTCGGTCATGCGAATAGCCCAGTCGGAATAGCGCTTGAGATCGCCCTTGAAGGGCAAGCCGCAGATATGCGGGAGTACTCCGCCGAGCGATTCGCCCTGTTCCATGAGTATGACATCGTGACCGCGTTCCACGAGAGTGCGCGTGGCCGTCATTCCAGCGACTCCGCCACCGACGACGACGACCTTCTTCTTCACAGGAGCCGGCTGCACCTTGTCGAATGGCGGCATCATGCCAAGTCCGGGATTGACGGAGCAGCGCACGTGACTGCCATAGGTTTCGGAGCAGCCCTGGCAGCGCAGGCACGGGCGAACATCCTCGGGATGCCCCGCACGCGATTTGTGAATGATGTCCGGATCAGCAAGGAACTGCCTGCACATGACTCCGATGTCGGCAGATCCGTTCTCGATGATCTCGTCGATCATCTCAAGGCTGTTGATGCCTCCTACGACCGCAACGGGAATGTGGATGTCGGGGCAGTTCTTGACAGCCTTCGCGAAAGCGATGTTGTTGCCTCGCGGCATGTAATAGGGCGGCATCGTGTAAAACGATGCCTTCCAGACGACGATGAGTCCGGAGGAGATATGCACCATGTCGATGTACTCTTGGGCACGCTTGACGAACTCCACGCATTCGTCGACGTGGATGCCGTCCTCGATCATCTCATCGCCGGAAAGGCGCATTTCGATGGCGGTATCCGGGCCCACTGCCTCGCGGATGGCCTTGAGCAGCTCCAGCGGGAAGCGGAAACGGTTCTCCATGGAACCGCCGTACTCGTCGGTGCGCTTGTTGGTGCTGGGGCTGAGGAACTGTCCGATGAGGTTGCCGTGAGCGCCATGTACGAGAATCATGTCGACGTTGCAGCGCTTGGCTCTCAGAGAGCAGTCGACGAAGTTGTCGATGACCTCCTGCATGTCATCGCGATCCATAACCTTGAGGTTCTGCGCCTGTCCTGGAATCGGGATGTCCGAGGGCGCGAGGGCATATCCGCGCTTGAGCATCTTCGGGTCGGCTCCCCTGCCGGCGTGCATGAGCTCGATCGAGACCTTCGCGTCATGCATATGCGCAGCCTCGGTCAGCCTGCAAAGCGAACAGCAGACCTTATCTGTGGTGATGTTTATCTCCGATTCGTAATCCACGCCGTGCTCCTGGTTCACCGGAGTGGCATAGATCGAGATGAGGCCGGCGCCGGTGCGGGCCTGCTCCTCGAAGTACTTCACGAACAGATCGGTGGGTTCGCCATAGGCGTTGACCATGTTGTTGGCGTGGGGCGAGAACTGGATCCTGTTCTTCAAGGTGATCGGCCCAACCTGGATCGGCTCGAAGACGTGCTTATAGTCGTTGAACTTTCCCATTTCTGATCTTATCTGCTCGAAAGTGTTGCGGAATTATACGAAATCGGAGAGTGCTTAAGCTATTTGGATATGAATTATCAGATCTGATGGGTGAATGCGAATGCGCCGATGGAGGCTATTTGTCCCTCATTCCAGCAGTGAGGAATGCAACTTCTCCGCACTTGGTGCACTTGCCTGTTTCGAGATCGACATCGCCGCCGCACTTCATGCAAGGAAGCGTGGGCGTAGGTGTGTAGAGGGGGCTATCCTTCTTGAACTTGCCGCATTTGCCGCAACTGGTGCATGGATAACACAAGGCGATCATCTCTGTTTCAAATCCACGAGCTTGATCCAATACTCAAGCTCCTTGCCTGCATATGGATGATTGAGGTCGATGCGTACGAGGTCCTCGGTTTCCTCTATCACCCTACCCACTCTAACACTTTTGTCCTGAGGATGCGAAAGAGTGACGATATCTCCCGTTTTGAGGCTGTATCCGTTCGGTATGAGAGCGCGCGTGTACCACTGGACATCCTTCTGGTTGTAGTGGCTGTAGCCCTTCTCCGGTGGGATGCGCACGGTTTTGCTCTCCCCCACCTCCATCGAGCAGATGGCCTCCTCGATGCCCTTGGGCACGCGACCTGCACCTATCGCAACAGGCAAAGGGGAGCCGGTCGAACGATCGTCGACCAGCTCCTCTCCTATTGCTCCTCCTCGGTAGAGGATATACGCTATCGAACCTTTGAGGTCGTCTACGCTCATTAGACGAGGGTTCCGAACTTCTCCCAAATCGCCTGCATGTCGGTGTCATAGGACTCCGCGGTCGGCTCGATCTTGCAGATGAGGCACTTGTTCGGAGCGCCGAAGCCGAGCTTGCCCATATGTCCGTTGGGAAGCAGGTTGTTGATGTTGGAGCGGAATACGCCGTAGAGGTTGGGCTCGTTGCCGTCCTCCTCCGGGAACCACCATGCATGCTGCGCGTGGATGGTCTTCTCGTCGACGCACTCGCAAACGACTGCCTTCTGGACGCACTCGCCGAACGGGCTGGAGATCTTGACCCACTGGCCATCGGCGATGTTGTACTCCTGGGCGACCTTCGGGTTGATCTCGACGATCGGATCGGGGTTGAGCTCGCGCAGATACGGAATCTGGCGATGCTCGCTGTGGAAGAAGGCGGTTACGCGGGCGCCGGTGGTGAGGACGAACGGGTACTCCTCCATGAGCTCGGGCGAAGCGACGGGACCGAACTCGGGCTCCTCGTAGTAAGGCAGCGGATCCTCGCCGAACTGGTTGAATGCGGAGGACCAGAGCTCTACGCGGCCGGTCGGGGTTGCGAAACCAGGCATTCCGTCGGGACGCAGCAGGCCCTTCTCGTACTTGTAGTACTCGATCGGGATCTGGGCGACGACGCACTCGGAGACGCGGTCGAAGTATTCGCCGTGCTCGTTGACGCCGAGGCGGAACTGCTCGACGAGCTCATGCGCGTTGGCCCACTTGGCGAAGCGCTCCGGGTGGAGGTACTTGCCGAGCTCGTAGGCGAGCTCCATGTCGGACGGAAGGCCGCCGCAGTCGATGGCCTTGTGCATGAAGCCAGCGGTGACCGTGCAAGGCGCATAGTGGGTGAAAACAGTGCCCTCGCGCTCGGCAACCGTTGCGATCGGAAGGAAGAGATCGCAGGTGGCCTCGATGGACGGGGTCATGAAGGTGTCGATGCCAATGCAGAACTCGAGCGACTTGATGATTGCGTCGTGCCAGCGCTTGGGCTCCATCGAGGTGCATGCGAGGAGGTTGTTGCCCATGTAGAATCCCATGCGGATCGGATAGGGCTCATCAGTCTCGAGAGCCTCGAGCATCATGTCTGCCTGTGCGTTGAGGATCATGTTGCAGTACGCGGGATACTTATCGAGGCCAACCATCTTGGACATAAGCTCAGGGCCGATGGACTCGGCGAATCCGAAGCCGAGCTCGTTGTGACCTGCGTCTGCGCCCGGAAGGAGCTGACCACCAGGACGGTCGAGATTGCCGGTGATGGCCTGGAGGTCGATGATGACCTGGCCGTTCTGCATGCCGTTGGTCTTCTGGTCGACTGCGAGGCCCCACATGATGGCCGCAGGCTTGGCGGTTGCATACATCCTGGCTGCAGCGTAGATCTTCTCGACGGGAACCTGGCAGATCTCGGCAGCGTTCTCCGGGGTCATGTACTGCACGCGCTCGGCGAGCTCGTTGAAGCCGTAGCACCAGTACTCGACGAAATCGTGGTCGTAGAGATCCTCGTTGATGATGATGTTGAGCATCGCGAGGCCAAGTGCGGTGTCGGTGCCGGGGCGGATCTGCAGATGGATGTCGGAGCGGGTTGCAAGCCAGTTGACGCGCGGGTCGATCGAGATGGTCCTGGTTCCACGGCGCATGGCGTCGATGACGGCATGGCCGAAGAAGCCGTCGGGGTTGGACTCGAGAGGAGCCTTGCCCCAGAAGATCAGGCACTCGGTGAGCTCATAGCGCTCGTCCTCCCAGCGACCCGGGAGTGCGCCGGCGTAATCCCACTCGGGATAGGTGCAGCCTACGATGTAGGCGACTGCGGCGAGGCGCGGAGTGTAGCATGCGTAGCCGGACTGCGTGTAGCAGTAGTTCGGGGTTCCGAAGACCATCGTCGGATAGAGCGACATCGTGCCGCCCTCGCGACCGGTTCCGGAGAAGCCCACGATGGCCTCATGGCCATATTCCTTGACGATGCGCTCGTAATAGATCTTGATGATCGCGAAGGCCTCGTCCCAGGAGATCTCCTGCCAAGCATCGGCGTTGCCGCGATCCCTGCGGGCGCGCTTCATCGGCTTGAAGATGCGTGCGGGGCTGTAGACGTAATCCTTGAGAGCGATGCACCTCGGGCAAAGGCGTCCCTGGGTGACGGGATGGTTCTCGTCGCCCTCGACCTTTTCGAGCCTGCCGTTCTCATCGACATAGAGCTTGAGGCCGCAGCCTACGGGGTGGCATCCGGGAGGCGACCAAGGACAAGACCTCGTAACGGTGAAGTTCTCGTCCTGATAGCGCCAAGGCTTGCCAATATCGTTAACATCGGAGAGCGTGTCCAGTTTGACAACGGGAGCAGCTACATAATCGGACTCTTGCATCTTTCCTCCTAATACCCTTTGAAAGTGGATTCAGTGTTATCGGCTATTGCAACTACTAGGCTTCGGTCTCGTAATCTCCGACCTTGGCATCGTGGCGATGCGCTCCGAAAGTAGCCTCTCCGGTTCCAGAGATGTCCATATGGGCGGCGCGATGCTCGGTGCCCTTGTCGACATGGACGAACTGTCCGCGAGCCTCAAGCGGCTTGTACTGCGGAACGATGAGGAATTGCTTCGGCTTCCTGGCGAGCTCCTTGGCGAGCTCCTCAACCTCTCCATACTTGATGATGCTGGAAAGGCAGTGATGCGCGCAAATCGGCTCCTTGCCCTTAGCGGTCCTGTCTGCGCAGAGATCGCAGAGGTCGGTTGGCAGCGGATACCAATTCCAGTTCCAAGTGTCCTCGTCGATCTTCCATGGGCCATCACCCAGAACCTTGATTCCACCCTTGCCTACGGGATATCCATGCTCTTCTTTGCAGGAAACCTCGCAAGAGCCGCAATGGGTGCAATACTCATAATCAATCAAAAGACCATTAGTTGCCATATTAAACCTTACCCTTCAGTTTCAGATTACAAACCTTATGTGCATTATACGGTTGAAGCGCGCTAGATTCAGTGCAATCGGACCAAATTTGGCTCAAAAACTAGCGAGTGGGACAGTTTTCGGGCAGTTTTCCAAGCATTGGGAATGATTAATCGGCAACAATGGCATACGCTAATATGTCTGTGGAATGAAAATGCGCGGGGAGGCATGCGCCGTTCTGCGACTGTTCAGGAAACAGGATTTATTTGGCGGGCATATTCCAGAGAGCACCAATACCTGCGTATATACGGTCGAAAGATGGTTTGGAGCGAGCTTTGAAGGTCTATATCGTTCGACATGGAGAGACGGAGAAGAACAAGGAGAAGGTGCTCCAGGGCAGGAGCAACTCCCCTCTCAACGATGCTGGACGCGCGCAGTCGCGCAAGGTTCGCGATTGGTTCGCCGAGCAAGGCATCCTCTTCGACAAGGTCTACTCGAGTCCGCTTTCGCGTGCTATGGAGACAGCAAGGATCATCGCAGGCGATAGTGCCGATCTCATCTCGGATGACCGCCTCCTGGAGATGGACTACGGCCCTTACGAGGGCTCCAGCCTCACCGATCCCCTACCCGAAATCGTCGAATTCTTCAGCGACTTCGTGAACAATCCGGCACCCGAGGGGATGGAAAGCCTGTCGGAGATCGTCGCGCGACTCGGCAACTTCATGATGGAGATAGCCAACGATGGCGAAGAGTGCGTGCTTGTCGCCACCCACGCCATCGCGATGAAGGGCGCGATAGAGTACCTCACGCCCGATTCGAAAGGCAAGTACTGGAGCACCTACTTCCCCAATTGCGTTGTCTACGAGACCGAGTTTGCAGGTGGAGGATACTCCGTTCCCGCGCGCATCGAGATATAGAGACAGCGCACCGCAAAGGCGATGCGCTGCTATTCCAGACGATATGGAGGCCTCGATCAGGCCAGCGTTGCAGCGATGATCGCCTTGATCGTGTGCATGCGGTTCTCGGCCTCATCGAAGACAATCGACCTCTCCCCTTCGAACACCTCGTCGGTGACCTCCATGCAATCGAGCCCGAAGAGCTCATTGATCTTGGCGCCGGTATCGGTCTCGAGGTCGTGGTATGCGGGCAGGCAATGCATGAACTTGCAGTTGTCGGCCCCGTTTTCCAGCAGCCCGGCCGTAACGCGGTAGGGCTCGAGGTCGCGTATTCGCTCCGCCCAGACATCCTCAGGCTCGCCCATAGAGACCCAGACATCGGTGTAGATGACGTTAGCATCCTTTGTGGCGACCATCGGATCGGTGATGAACTCGATCGATGCGCCGGTCTCCTGCGCGATCTCCTTGCATCGGGCGGTGAGGTCGGCGTTCGGGAAGTAGCTCTCAGGCGCGCACGCTACGAAGTGGAGTCCCATCTTGGCGCAACCCACCATCAACGAATTGGCCATGTTGAAGCGCGCATCGCCCATGTAGACGAACTTTATGCCCTCGAGCTTGCCGAAATGCTCGCGTATGGTGAGGAAGTCGGCGAGGATCTGAGTCGGGTGGAACTCATCGGTGAGGCCGTTGTAGACCGGAACTCCCGAATACTCTGCGAGCGCCTCGACGCGCTCCTGCCCGAAGCCGCGATACTCGATGGCGTCGAACATCCTCCCGAGAACGCGTGCGGTGTCCCTGATCGACTCCTTCTTGCCGATCTGCGAAGCCTTGGGGTCGAGGTAGACCGCGTGCATGCCCAAATCGGCCGAGGCCACCTCGAACGAGCACCTTGTGCGCGTGCTGGTCTTTTCGAAGATGAGCGCGATGTTCTTGCCGTAGCAGTACTTGTGCAGCTCGCCGGCCTGCTTCTTAGCCTTGAGCTCGGCAGCCAAATCGAGCAGATACGCGATCTCCTCTGGAGTGTAATCCAAGAGCTTGAGGAAGCTCCTACCCTTCAAATCCATCTTTACAAACCTTTCGCGCAGACTTCCTTGATGATCTCGACGGCCTCTTCCAGCTTCTCCATCGGGATGTTGAGCGCCGGGACGAGCCTGACCTTGCTCTTGGCGGTTAGGCAGAGGACGCCTTCGGCTATGCAATCGTTGACGATATCCTTGGCCGGCCTGTCGGTAAGGAAGCCGATCATGAGGCCCATGCCGCTGATGCTCTGGATGCCCTTGGCGCCCTCGAGCTTGCGCCTGATGTACTCGCCCTTGAGCTTGATGGCGTCGAGCAGCGTATCATCTATCCGGCTGAAGATGCTGATCGCGCCCGCGCATGCGACGGGATTGCCGCCGAAGGTCGAACCATGGTCACTCGGCCCGAAAACGTCGGCGACCCTCTCCCCCATCACGCAAGCGCCGATCGGCAGCCCTCCACCGAGGCCCTTGGCCGTGGTGAAGACATCTGGCTTGATGCCGTAATTCATATAGGAATAGAGCTCGCCGGTGCGGCCGTTGCCGGTCTGCACCTCGTCGATGAGAAGGAGAGTGCCGCTCTCCTCGCAATAGCCGGCGAGCGCCCTAACGTATGCTTGCTCGAGGACGTTGACGCCGCCCTCGCCTTGGATGCACTCGATCATGATCGCGACGGCATCGCTATCCTTCGCTATTGCCAGCGTGGCATCGATGTCGTTGGCGGGCGCGTAGACGAACCCCTCGGGAAGGGGTTGGAAATCCTTGTGGAAGAAATCCTGGCCGGTTGCCGCCAACGTGCCCAGAGTCCTCCCGTGGAAGCTGTTCTCCAGAGAGACGATAACTGGATTCTTCCTTCCCAACACGTCCTCGCCATACTTGCGCGCGACCTTGATCGCGCACTCGTTGGCCTCGGCGCCCGAGTTGCCGAAAAATACCTTGCTCATGCCAGTGCGCTCGCAGATGAGCTTCGCCAGCTCCGCGCAAGGCTGGGTGTAGTAGAGGTTCGAAGCGTGCTGGATCTTGCCAAGCTGCTCGGTGACGGCCTTGACCCAATCGGGATCGCTGATGCCGAACGAGGTGACCGCGATGCCGGATCCGAGGTCGATGTACTCCTTGCCATCGGAGTCGATGGCGATGGATCCATGACCGTCGACGAGCTCGATCGGAAAGCGCCCGTACGTGTTGGCGACGTACTTCTTGTCAGTCTCTGCGATCCAAGTCGTCATGCGATCGCCTCCTTGGCGTATTCGATCTGCGCAAGCACCGATGCCTTGGAGGTTCCGCCCGCAGAGATCCTGCGCTCGACGCAATTCTTGAGATCGATTGCGTCGTAGACATCATCTTCGATGAGGTCGCAGTGCGCCTGGTAAGCCTCGAGCGGCAGCTTCTCCAGCACCTGGCCCGTCTCGATGCACTCGCGCACCAGCTGGCCCGAGATCTTGTAGGCGCTGCGGAACGGCAGTCCCTTGCGCACCAGATAATCGGCCAGATCGGTGGCGTTGATGAAGCCACCTTGCGCGGCCTTGAGCATGTTCTCGGGAATGACCTTCATGGTCTCGATCATCGGGATGAAGACCTTCAGGCAGTTGTCGATCGTATCGATGCTGTCGAAGATGGCCTCCTTGTCCTCCTGCATGTCCTTGTTGTAGGCCAGCGGGAGACCCTTGAGCATAACCAACAGCGAGATAAGGTTCCCGAAGATCCGGCCGGACTTGCCGCGAACCAGCTCGGCCATGTCGGGGTTCTTCTTCTGCGGCATGATCGACGAGCCAGTGGTGAATGCATCGCTGAGCTCGATGTACTTGAACTCCCAGCTCTGCCAGAGGACGAGCTCCTCGGAAAGCCGGCTGAGGTGCATGGAGATCATAGCAATGTCGCTGGCAAGCTCGATGCAGTGGTCGCGGTCGGAAACGGCATCGATGCTGTTGAGCGCTATCGAATCGAACCCGAGCAGGCCTGCCTCGAACTTCCTATCCGTATCGAACGTGGTGCCGGCGAGCGCGCAGGCGCCGATCGGAGACGAGCCCATGCGCTTGATGCAGTCGCGGATGCGGTCGATGTCGCGCAGGAACATCATGGCGTAGGCCATCAGATGATGGCTGAAGAAGATCGGTTGCGCACGCTGAAGGTGCGTATAGCCTGGCACGATGACCTCGATATTCTCTTCGGCCTGCTTGATGAGTTCGGCGACGAGCGATTTGAGAAGCCCCTCGATGCACCGGCACTCCTCGATCAGATAGAGCTTGAGATCGAGGGCGACCTGGTCGTTGCGGCTGCGCGCGGTGTGCAGTTTCTTGCCTATTTCGCCGATGCGCTCGGTAAGCACCTGCTCGACGAACATGTGGATGTCCTCGGCGTTCGGGTCGAACGGCAACTTGCCGCTATCGATGTCGCTCAGGATGCCAGCGAGCCCAGCTACGAGGGACTCGCACTCATCGGGTTCGATGATCCCGCACTTGGCGAGCATCCTGGCGTGCGCGATGCTGCCGTTAATGTCCTCGCGGTACATCCGATGATCGACGGCGATCGAGGAGTTGAAGCCGTCTGCAATAGCGCTTGTGTCGGCCTCGTTGAGGCCTTCCCACATCTTTGCCATGTTCAGATCCTTGTCGTAGTCGTTTTCCTAGTCGAGGGCGTTGAGCTCGCGAAGCGCGTGCACCTTAGTCGGCAGACCCCAAAGGTTGATGAAGCCCTCTGCGTCCTTCTGGTTGTAATCCGACTCGTCGAAGGTGGCGAGGTTCTCGGAGTACAGCGAGTAGGGAGAGGTGGTGCCAGCCGGGATGATGTTGCCCTTGTAGAGCTTGAGCTTCACGGTACCCGTGACATACTTGTTGGCCTCGTCCGCAAACGCAGTGAGCGCCTCCTGCAGAGGCGAGAACCACTTGCCGTTGTAGATGAGGTCGGCATAGTCCACGGCGAGCTTCTGCTTGACGTGCAGCGTGTCCTTGTCCATGGTGAGCATCTCGAGGTGCTGGTGCGCGAAGTAGAGGATCGTGCCGCCTGGGGTCTCGTAGACTCCCCTATCCTTGATGCCGACGAGCCTGTTCTCGATGATGTCGATTATGCCTATGCCGTTCGCCCCGCCGATCTCGTTGAGCTTCTCGATGATCTTGGAGGCCTTCATCTTCTCTCCATCGAGCGCCACGGGAGCGCCAGCCTCGAAGTCGATGGTGACGTAGGTGGGCTCATCGGGAGCCTGGAACGGAGATACGCCCATCTCGAGGAAGCCCGGCTTGTCGAGGTCGGGCTCGTTACTCGGATCCTCGAGGTCGAGGCCCTCGTGGCTAAGGTGCCAGAGGTTCTTGTCCTTCGAATAGCTGGTCTCGCGAGTGAACTTCAGCGGGATGTTGTGGGCCTCGGCGTAGTCGATCTCCTCATCGCGCGACTTGATGTCCCACTCGCGCCACGGGGCGATGATCTTCATGTTCGGGGCGAAGCGCTTGATGGCGAGCTCAAAGCGCACCTGGTCGTTGCCCTTGCCCGTGGCTCCGTGGACGACAGCGTCAGCGCCCTCGGCGAGCGCGATCTCGGCGAGCTTGCGGCCGATGATCGGGCGGGCGAAGGCTGTGCCGAGCAGGTAGGTCTCGTAGTTCGCGCCCATCTTCAACGACGGGATTATGACCTCCTCGACCATCTCGTCCACCAAGTCGGCGACGATCAGCTTGGATGCGCCGGTGGCGAGAGCCTTCTCCTCCAGGCCCTCGAGCTCATCGGCCTGACCGACATTGCCCGAAACCGCGATGATCTCAGGATCGTTGTAGTTTTCCTTGAGCCAAGGGATGATGACGGAGGTGTCGAGACCTCCAGAGTATGCCAGCACAACCTTCTTGATATCGTCCTTGCCCATTGCTACCTCCTTTATTCGAAAGACTTTCGTCCGTTGTCTAATTGATCGTCACCTGCGTACCGAGACCCTCGTCGGTGAGGAGCTCGATCAACAACGCCTGCTTTACCCTGCCATCGATGATGAAAACACGCTTGACACCCATTTCGAGGGAGCGAATCGTGCATATGGCCTTTGGAATCATACCGCCCTCGAGGCTTCCGTCCTCGATCATCCCCTCGAGATCTGCCGAGGTGAGCACCGAGTAGAGCGAATCCTCGTCGTTCACGTCCTTGAGGACGCCGGGGGTGTTCGTCATGAGGATGAGGCATTCGGCCTTGAGCCAGCCGGCGATCGCCGCTGCCGCCGAATCGGCGTTGATGTTGTAGACGTTGCCCTCGTCATCGGCGCCGACGGTCGAAATGACGGGAACGTAGCCCGCATTGAATACGGTTTCGATGGGCTTGATGTCGATGTCCTCGATCTCGCCGACGAAGCCTAGCTTGGGATCAAGCTGCTTGGTCTTGATCATGCCACCATCGAGCCCGCAGAGGCCGATGGCCTTGGCTCCAACGTTTTGAAGCAGGCGCACGAGATCCTTATTCACCTTGCCTGCAAGGACCATCTGCGCTATCGATGCGGTTTCCTCATCGGTAACGCGCAGGCCGTCGATCTTCTCCGTCTTCTTTCCGATGGCCTTGAGCTCCTTGTCGAGCTCGGGACCTCCTCCGTGGACGAGGACGACCTTGACGCCGACCAGCGTGAGCAGCGCGATGTCCTTCATGACCGATTCTTGGAGCCCAGGCTCGGTCATGGCGTTCCCGCCGTATTTGACGACCACTACCTTGCCGTTGTAGTTCTGGATATGCGGAAGCGCATGCGAAAGGATCTTCGCCCGTACCGCATTGTCGAATTCGTTCTGCTCGCCCATTTGCGCTCCTTTACGACCTGTACTCGCCGTTGATCTTCACATACTCGTAGGTGAGGTCGCAGCCCCACGCGGTTGCATCGAACTCGCCATCGTTGAGGTCAATGCATATCTCGATCGAATCCTCGCCGAGGATGCTCTTCGCGAACTCCTCGGAGTAGTTCATCCCCGCACCTCCGAGGCAGACCTCGACCTCGCCGACGCACGACTTGAGAACGCAACCGATCTTGTTGACCTGCAGATCGGCGCCGCTGTAGCCGATTGCGCAGAGAATGCGGCCCCAATTGGGATCCTCGCCGAACATGGCGGACTTGACGAGCGAGGAGCTGATGACGCTCTTGGCTACGGTGCGCGCGTCCTCCTTGGTCTTGGCATGCGCAACCGAACAGGTGATGAGCTTGGTGGCTCCCTCTCCATCGGCGGCCATTATCTTCGCGAGGGTCTGGGTGGTGGCGGCCAGCGCCTCGCAGAACGCGTCATATGCCTCGCCATGCTCGGCGATCATCACGCCGGATTGGCCGTTGGCGAGCAGCAGGACCATGTCGTTGGTCGAGGTGTCGCCATCGACGCTGATCATGTTGAAGGAATCCTCCACATCGGCCGAGAGGGCCTCTTGGAGGAGATTTGGCATGATGCCGACGTCGGTGGTGAGAAATGCGAGCATAGTGGCCATGTTGGGGTGGACCATACCAGAGCCCTTGGACATGCCGCCGATGTGGCAGGTGCGTCCGTCGATCTCGAAGCTGAATGCGACCTGCTTGCATACCGTGTCGGTGGTCATTATGGCCTCAGCAGCCCTTGTAGCGCCCTCTGAGGTGGCTTCCAGCCCTTGGACTAGTTCGGGTATGGCCTTCTTGATAGGATCGAGCTCAAGGGGCACTCCGATGACGCCGGTGGATGCCACCAGCACATCGTAGCTGTGGAACTTGAGCTCCACGCCCACCATCATCGCCATCTTCTCCGCATCGGCTGGGCCATCGACGTTGCAGGTGTTCGCGTTGCCGGAATTACAGATGATCGCGCTCGCGTAGCCATCCTTGATGTGGCTTTGCGTAACCTGGATGGGCGCGCCTTTGACGAGGTTGCGCGTGTATACGCCGGCAGCCGACGCTACGGAATCGCTCATGATGAGAGCGAGGTCCTTGCGCTCGGGATCGGGATACATGCCGCAATGGACTCCGTTGGCATAGAAGCCAAGGGATGCGCATACGCCTCCATCGATCTTCGTCAGTTCTATCATCTAAAGCTCCAATCCCCTGGTCATATCAGCGCCGATCATGAGGTTCAGGCACTGGATCGCAGCGCCGCTCGCGCCCTTGCCCAGATTGTCGAACCGCGCCATCAACGTCGCGTTCTCTTCGTTGCCGTATATGGCTACCTGCATGCCGTCCTTCCCGGACATAGGGTTAGAGGCTACATATCCGTTGCCATCGTCGATGTCCCCGAAAGCCACGATCGGTCCATTGTAGACGCTTGCGAGCAGCTCCTTTGCATCATCTAGGCCCATCGAGGGCGCATAATCGCCCTGCGAGAGGAATGTGTTGACGAGCATGCCGCTGTAGAAGTCGCAGACTATCGGCGAGAAGGCAGGCTTGTGCTCAAGCCCGCATACCGAGACCATCTCCGGAAGGTGCTTGTGCGCCTGCGCAAGGCCGTACTGGCGTGGCGAGGCGAACTCGTCGGGGCGGTTATCTGCGCCGTATGCCGCTATCATCGACTTGCCGCCGCCGCTGAAGCCGGTTATCGAGAAGCACTTTAGCTCGGCGTTCGGATTGACGATGCCTGCCTTGACAAGCGGCTGCACGGTTGCGACGAAACCACTCGCATGGCAGCCTGGAACCGCCACTCGCTTGGCTGAAGCGAAGATCTCCTCGCAATCGGCGTAAAGCTCGGGAAAGCCGTAGAGCCAGCCAGAAGCTGTCCTGTGGGCAGTGGATGCATCGATGACTCGCACGTCGTCATTCTCTATGAACGAGACCGCCTCGATCGATCCTGCGTCGGGCAGGCAGAGGATCGCGATTTCGCACTCGTTGAGGGCCGCCTTCCTCGCATGCGGATCCTTGCGAACCTCGTCGGGCAACACGGCAACGAGCAGGTCGTCCCTGCTCTCGAGCCTCCCTTGGATACGCAGTCCCGTCGTTCCCTGTGCGCCATCGATGAACACCTTGGTCTTCATTGCCTTCCAATCACTTCGAGTTAGTCTGCATAAATTCTTAAAAATAATTATATAATTGTATGGAATTAAAACAATATCGAGAATTTAAGCGTAACTAAATGCCAGTTATACGGTAATTATGGATAAGGAAATGAATCGATGCATACTTTTGCGTGCAATGGGCGCAGTATGCATCGAAATGAATCGCCTATTCTCGAAAGGCTCAGCCGAAGTACTCGTCGAGAACTGAGAGATCGACGATCTTCTCGGCATTCCAGATCTGAGGAAGCCCATCGGCGCCCACGTTGACATCGGCGATGTACCCTTCCCCGTTGCGCACCGACCAATCGAAGTAATCCATGTCGTACGAATCGCGAACGTAGCTGGAGAAGACAGACATGATCACTCCGTTATGCGTTACGATGATCAGCACCTTGTCCTCGTAGGTCGTGGCGAGGTCGTTTACGAGAGTCCTGAAGGCGCGATTGGCGCGCTCCATCGACGACTCCTTGCTGTCTCCGTTGGGGCAACCGGCTTCGCAATTGCCCTCAACCCACTCCCTGTAGACGGGATTGTCCGCGAGGTCGGTGAAGCTCAATCCGTCGAAGTCGCCGAAATCGTACTCCCTGAAGCCGTCGATCACTATCTTGCGGGCGTTGGGAAAGCATATCTCAGCGGTCTCGATGGCGCGCTTGTAAGGGCTGGTGAAGACGCACTCGACCTGATCGTAGACGCCTATGCGCCTCGCCATCTCCCTCCCCTCGTCGCAAAGGGGCTCGTCGGTCCTACCGATGTACTTCTTGAGCAGGTTTCCCTCGGTTGGACAATGTCGCAGCATGAGCAGCTTCATCGGGTCATCCCTTTAACAAAACCGGAATACCGCAAACCATCCGCACGACGCGATCCGCCTGAGCGGCAAGCCTTACGCAAAGCCTGCCGACAGCCTCGCGATAGCGGATATCCGCCTCGTTTGCAGGTATCACTCCACTTCCTACCTCATTGCAGATTACTACTTGCTTGGACAAAAGCAACTCGAAAAGCTCATCCGTTTTTGCGGAATCAGCGCGAAGCAGGTCCTGGACGTTGAAGATGACGGGGCTCTCGTCGATGAACCCATCGGCCATCTGGTCATCGGTATAGCCGAGAGAGCGTGCGTAGGAGCGCTTGCCTGAGGTTTCCGAACCGACGATAAGGATCATATGAGAACCTTTCCCGCTGCCATTAGCGCCAAGAAGATCATGAACTCGGTGATCTGAAGATGATAGCCCGCAACATCTCCGCTCATGCCTCCGAACTGCTTGCGAGAGATCACCGCGACGTAGCCGAATGCGAGCGCGGCGAAAGCCACGACGAAGATCGCTCGGCGCCAGTCCAGGAGAGCCATCCCCGCAATGCAGAGGACGGCTATCGCCGCTACGATGATGCACGAGATGCGCTTGTCTGCGCTCTCGGTCTGCGCGGCGAGCATTCCCTTGTTCGCGCTCTTGGGAAGCAGCAGCGAAGCGAAGGATGCGCTGCATCTCGAGAGGACGAATCCGAGGGCCAGGATGCTGGCGACCTCGTACCTTCCCATCCATGAGTAAAGGTAGGTCTCGCAAAGGACACCGACTGAAAGGAGAAGGAAGACGCCTAGCCATATGGCAGCGAAGGCTCCGATGTGCGGGTCCTTCAGGATGGCGATCTTCTTCTCCATCGGCGCGTGCGATGCCAGCGCGTCGTTCACGTCGCAATAGCCATCGAGATGAATGCCGCCGGTAATCGCGATGGGCAGCACCACTACTCCGATGGCCATAAGCAGCTGGCCTATGCCCGCGAGCTCGCAAAGCCAGATCCATAGCAACACGATGCCTCCGACGACGACGCCCACTAGGGGGAACATCGCCATCATGAAGCGCATGTCGCCATCCTTGTAGCTGAAGGAGGGAACTGGAATGCGCGTGAAGGAGCTCAATGCGCATATGAGGCCGCGTAGGACTGGCATCTAAGCGCTCCTAACCATGTCGATGACGCGTTCTGAGAGCGAGCGATCAAGAAGGGAGATGTCGCCTTTGATGACGGCAGGCATCCCAGCCGCGCACTCGATGACAATGTCGCAGCTGCGTGCCGCGAAGATGTTGAGCCGCCCGAGCGTGTGGATGTAGCTCTGGGTGTATTCGGAATAGATCGAACCATCGGCACCCACGTCGTTGGTGACGAGAACGATGTTCTCGCTGCGTTCCAGGATGCTGGACAGTCCGCGCTCGACCTTTTCGTAGCAGTCGATGTAATTGCCCTCATCGTCGAACATCTCGTTGGAGACGAGGTTGCAGAGGTCCTCGAGAAGGATCGAGCCCGCCCCAAGCTCTGCGGTTTCGATGTCGCGATAGCGTTCGATGGTGCCGAATCCCTTGTCCTTGCGCAGCGTCCGATGTCGCTCGACGCGTTCCAAATCGAACTTCGACCATGGGCGCATCGTCGCGAAGTAGACGCGAGGCTCCGGCATGCTGAGGAGGATGGATTCCGCGAATGTGCTCTTGCCGCATGCGGAACCGCCGTACAGGAGGATCTTCATTCCGGATTCACCTCGTAGGCGTCGATTCCGATGCGGGCGAATGTCTCGTTCGCTCCATACACCGCGAGCGCCATGTCGATCAGGGGTATGAGGGCAACGGCGCCGCTCCCCTCGCCAAGGTGCATTCCGGCGTCGATGACCGGCTTGATGCCCAGCTCGGCGATGATCGCCTTGGCTGCGGGTTCGGATGATACGTGCGAGCCGATCATTGCGTATTCGCAACCTGGGAATGCGCGCTTGGCCACGAGAGCCGCGATGGAGCTCACGAGGCCGTCGACTATGACCGGCACACGTTTGATGGCTGCGCCAAGGTAGATGCCAACCATCGCCGCGATGTCGAATCCGCCAACCTTGGCGAGCGTGCCCAGCGCATCGAAGGGATCTGGCGCATTGACATCGATGCACTTTTCGATGACGGAGATCTTGTGATGCAGCGCTTCTGAGCCAAGGCCCGAGCCGCGGCCGGTTGTGATCGCAGGATCCATTCCGAGAAGCACCGCAGAGAGAGCGCTCGAGGTCGTGGTGTTGCCGACGCCCATCTCACCCGTGGCTATCAGCGTGTAACCCTGGCCAACGAGCTCCTCGACGATGCCGACGCCCTTCTCGATCGCATCGCGCATCTGAACCTCGCTCATCGCGGGTCCTTGCGACATGTCAGCGGTGCCGTTGGCGATCGAGAGATCCTTGGGGCCTGGCACCTTGTCCTTGATGCCCATGTCGTAGACGTGGATGTCGATTCCCGCCACAGTCGCCATCTTGTTGACGGAGGCGCGACCGGTGGTGATCGCATCGGCCATCGCAGTCGTTATCGAGTAGTCGGACTGGCTGACGCCCTGAACGAGAACGCCGTTGTCGGCGCAGACCACGGCAAGCGCGCGCTTGGAGATGTCGACCCCCTCGAAGCCTGAGATAGCAGCGATGTTGGCGACTATCTCCTCGAGTTCGCCGAGCCCTCCGATGGGCTTTGCGATCGAGTTCCAGATGCCAAGGGCCCTTTCGCGCGCAGCTTCATCCGGCGTGCCGATCCTGACCATGTATTCATCTGTCCACGCTCTATCCGCCATATGCACCACTATCGAACGGTTCGGCTTGCAGCGCTCGGGCTTGCAAAAGTATCATTTCAACTGCAGAGGATTGCTTTGATATTAGCATAGATGCATATTCGATTATCAAAGACGATTATTTTGCAGTACGCACCTGTCAAATTAGTAAAGGGATGGCGCTTTGGAGCAAAGGGAGTACGAACGCTTCACCCCGAGGATGGCTGTTCAGCTGGCTGCCCCGCATACGTGGGTCGCCAGCATCTACCCATGCCTTGTCGGAGTCTGCGCCGCTGCGGTCACCTCCGCTTTCACGAGCGTGACCATGGCCATCGCGCTGCTGCTGATCAGCGTTCTTATGCAGTCCGCCGCGAACACCTTCAACGACTACTTCGACTTCGTCAAGGGCGCCGATAGCGCCGATGACAACGTCGAAATCAGCGACGCGACGCTCGTCTATAACAACATCAATCCGAGAAGTGCGCTCGTCCTCGCCATCGGATTTCTCGTGGTGGCCCTCGCCATCGGCGTCTACGTAATCATCGAGGCGGGATGGGTTCCGTTGGCCATCGGAATCGTGGGCGCTATCGTGGTCGTCTGCTATTCGTTTGGGAAGACTCCGGTTTCATACCTTCCGATCTCAGAGCTCGTCAGCGGCGTGGTCATGGGCGGGCTCATCATGATCGCAAGCTACTACTGCATGGCCGCAAGCTGGAGCTGGACGTGTCTGGTGTGGTCGATACCGACGATCATCGGCGTTGCGCTCGTGATGCTGACCAACAACACATGCGACATCGAGAAGGACATCGATGCTAAGCGCAAAACCTTCCCCGCCATCGTCGGAAGGGATTCCGCGCGAACCGCCTACAAGGTTGCGATGATCCTATGGATGATATCGATAAGCTCCATCATCGCCATCTGGTTCACGCCAGGGCTTCTCATCTGCGTTTTCATGATCCTCGGAGCGTGGCCATTCATGAAGAATCTCTGGAACAACCCTATGGAACCTGAGAGCAGGATCGCCGCAATGGGACAGATTTGCACGCTAAACGCTGTGCTGGGGATCTTCTACTCGGCAGCGCTGCTCGCCAGCTGGTGCCTCAATCTCATCATCTAGAAAGCGATTTGGCTGCTCTTCGCCAGCATTCGCTTCCGCCTGCATCTCAGCGAGAACCTCGCTCTGATAGCGCTTGATCCTTCCGCGCAGCGCAACGAGCAGCACGATGGCTATCGCAACGGGAACGATCATCATAAGCCACATGGCGGAGTAGCCGGCAACTTCGGTGCCAAGCGATACCTGGAACATCTCTATCATGAGCCCGCCGACATAGGGCCCGGTGAGCATGCCGAGATCCATGCCGACGTAGATTGTGTTGCTTGCAGACCCGCGCTGATTGACCGGTACGCATTTGAACACGATCGTCTGCGAAAGCGGCGCGCATACTCCGAAGCCGAATGCGCCGACCACCGCAGCAACGAGGATCCAGACGAGAGATTGCCCATAGGCGATGATGACGAATGACAGGGCGAAGATCACCATGGCCGGCAGCATCACGTTGTGCGCTCCGTACTTGTCGGCTGCCTTGCCGATCACTGAGAGGGCAATGAGCATCGAAAGCGCATATACCGTGAAATAGAGTCCGATCTGCTCGATGCCGAGCAGGCCTCCATAGATGGCCATGAACGAATTGATGCAGGCGTACGCGAATGATTGCAGGCCGAGCACGATCGTAGGGCCGATGGCGCGCTTGGAGAAGGCGCGGCTCATCTTGAGCTGATATGGCGGCAGGCTCTTGCCCTTGTCGACATCTTCGACAAAGAAGATCGTGATGAAGCATGTGACCGTCAGGAAAGCGCCGACGATGATGAATGTGAGGGCATAGCCGATGACCCCGATCGACCAGATGCCATAAGCCGGTCCGATTGCCTGCGCCACCGCCATGGAAAGCGAATAGATTCCGATGCCTGATGCCATCTTCTCCTCGGGCAGGATCTCCGAGACGATCGCCATTCCGAGCGGCGCCGTGCAGCCCATGCCGATTCCATGGAGCAGGCGCACGATGATGACGCCCGCAACCGAATGCACGAACGCGTAAGCGAATCCGGCGACGGCCATCACGAAGCCGAACACGGTGAAGAGCATCTTCTTGGAATAGCTGTCGAACGCGGGGCCAGCGAAGGGCCGCACCAGCAAAGCGGTGATCGAGAACGCGCCTCCGGCGAATCCGACGATCGACGCAACGGCTCCGAGATCGTACACATAGAGCGGGATTATGGTGTTGGCGATTGATTGGCCCATCATGCGCAGGAAGTTCACGATGAGCAAGGCAACGAACGTCACGCTCCAAATGGTGGATTTGACGTTCATTTCGCTCGATTCGTTCTGCTTGGACTCTATTGCCGATCTGCGCATCTGGTGCCCATTCCCCTTTCAACAGGAAGAATTATCCACCTCGGAGCATTCAACGAGAAGTCGGTATCTCCCCGAAGGCATGGCTGTCAGCTCGAATCGGTTTTTCCGAGTGATTTCAACGGATCGTCGGAGCTATTGCGGCTTGTGCGCGATGTGGATCGCCGCGATTCCGCCGGAATGGTTCTTCCACCGGACGTCGGCGAACCCGGCTGCCTCGATCATCTCGGCGAAGGCGAGCTGATCGGGAAACGAGGCAATGGAATCCGAGAGGTAGGCGAAATCGTCGCCATGCCCGGTGAGCCGCTCCCCTATGAACGGAAGGACCTTCTTGCGGTAGATCGTGTAGATCGCATTCCATGCGCTGTTCTGCGGAGTGGAGAATTCCAGGCACGCGAACGTTCCGCGGGGCTTGAGCACCCTGAAGGCCTCCGACAGCGCCTTCTGGCGCTGCGGCATGTTGCGGATCCCATAGGCGACGGTGACGAAGTCGAACGAATTGTCGGCGATGGGAAGGTCCTGCGCGTCGGCAACGGCGAACTCCATTGCAACACCCGCGCCCTTGCCGCTGGCATGATGCGCACGGGCAACATCTAGCATCTCCTCGACGAGATCGGTGCAGAGGATGTATGCGGGCTTCTTGATCTTGGCGATCGCAAAGCTCACGTCGCCCGTGCCGCCAGCGATGTCGAGAACCGTATCGGTCGGCTCGATGTCGAGCGAATTGACGAGGCTGGCCAGCCAGATCTTGTAGGTTCCCAGGCTGCTGATAGCATTGAAGCGCTCGTACTTCCCCGAGATCTCGGAGAAGATTCTCTTCACGCGCTTCGTCGAGAGCTCCGCGGGGGCCTCTTCGCTAGTGCGAGTGTCGATGCTTCGCGGGCTATCAGCCATTGTCGGTCACCTCCGAAGGTTCATCCTGCGTGACGTCGAAGGCCTTAGTCTTGATGACGTAGAGCAGCACGGCGAATATGACGATCGCGAGGACGGAGGCATAGAGCATCGGCCAAGCGGTCGCTGTGATCACCGTCGACCATACGCTCATCGAAGCGATTGGGGTGCCCGCGGCTGCCAATAGCCCATAGACCAGGTTGATCAGCCCTGTAGCCGAGCCTATGTTGTCGGGAGTGAGCTTCAGCAGGACGAGATAGCTGCATGGGCGCGCCATGCTCTCCGAGAAGATCATCGGGAGGATTCCGATGATGTACCAAGTCGGCCCCTTGTCTCCGAAGAAGATGAGCAGAATCGCCGAGAGCAGCAGCAGGTAGAGGATGATCCTGACGCAATTCTTCGCAGAGGTGCGCTTCTGCAGGAAGAAGTAGAGCATCGGCCCTCCGATGGAGATGACGCTGGCAATGCCGTAGTAGATGCTGTAGACGAAGTTGCTCTGCGCATAGAAGTCTATGAAGACATAGGAGCAGACAACCATGAAGACGCCGAAGCCCAGCACCGGCATTGAAAGCGCAATCAGTATCGAGGTGAACGTAACGTTCCTGCCGACCTTGAACAGAAGGCCGATGGTGCGAACGACGCCGGTGGTCTCACGCTTCTCTGGAGGCAACGTCTCCTTGAGACGCAGGCTCCACAGCGTGCACGCGATTGCGAGCACTGTCATCAGGACGAAGATGCCGCGCCAGCTGATGACGTTGATCATGAGCGAACCGATGAACGGCGCCACTACCGGACCGATCGCGACGAGCGACTGGCTGAGCGTGATTCCGCGATCGAGCTCCTCGCCCTCGAGCATGTCGTTGATGTAGATGATGGCCATCGTCATCACGCCTCCGCCGCAAAGCCCGGAGATGCAGCGCATGACGATGAGGATCCAGATGTTGGGGGCCACAGCGCACGCGAGCATCGTGACAACGAACGCGATGCTGCTCACACGCAGCGGCATTAGCCTTCCGAACCTATCAGCTATGGGCCCGATGATCGCCGCGCCGATGGGCATGGCGCCCGTATAGGCTACGAGCGTGAGATTGATGATCGCATAGGATGTCGGGAAGGTCTGATCGAGGATCGGAAGCGCGGGGAGATACATGTCGGAACTGATCCATGACACGGCCATCCAGCATGTTACGAGGATAGTGAGCTCCCTCGCACCCATCTTCTTCATTCGCGCTCGCCTTTCAATCGACCGATCCCTAGCAAGCTTAATGCAACTAGCGCACCCAGTCGCTCTCGCAATTCCAAGCGGCTTGCGAAACGCCAGCTAATCCTGTGGATTGAAGCCCTTGATCAGATTGACCCTCTTGTACTCGTCGACGTGCCCCATCAGCTCCTCGACGGCGATGTCCATGCATTCGCGGATTTGGAGCTTCTGCGGGCAGGCGACCTCGCATGCACCGCAGTGGATGCACTCGACAGGCAGCGCCTTGCCTGGGAAAGCCACGAGCGACATGAGCTGGAAGAATCCGTTTTCGCGGCTCTCATACTCCTTCATGTAGTTGACCGCGGCGATCGTTCCAGGAATGCCGATGTTCTTCGGGCACATCTTCTCGCAGTACTTGCAATTGGTGCACGGCACGAGATCGATGCCATCGATGATCTTGCGCGCCTCGTCGAGCACCTCGTACTCGCTCTCGCTCAGGGGCTCGAAACCCTTGAACGTGCGGACGTTGTCCTCCATCTGATCGATACCGTTCATTCCCGAGAGCACCACGGAAACGCCCTCCAGGCTGCCCGCGAATCTCAGCGCCCAGGAGGCGCAGGAGTCATCGGGGCGAACCGACTTTAGCAGCTGCTGGACCCTCGTATGGGGGTTGGCCAGCATCCCGCCTTTGATCGGCTCCATTACCGTTATCTCCTTGCCGTGCTTGCGGATGGTCTCATAGCATTTGCGCGATTGCAGCACCGGGTTCTCCCAGTCGCCGTAGTTGATCTGAACCTGCACGAATTCGATTTCCGGGTGCTCCGTGAGCACGCGATCGATCTCCTCTGGGGTTCCGTGGGTCGATACGCCGAAGTGCCCGATGAGCCCCTCTTCCCTCTTGCGCGCGATCATCGACCAGGTATCGTACTTGTCGAAGAAGGCGGTGCGACTGTCCCCGATGTTGTGGAGCAGGTAGTAGTCGAAGAAGCCTGCGCCGGTGTCGGCTAGCGACTCATCGAACTGCCTCTCGACATCCTCCGGGCCGTTGCACATCATCCACGAAGCGACCTTCGTGGCGAACTTGATGCGCTCGCGAGGATAGCGATCGAACAGCGCCTCCTTGATCGCCTTCTCGCTCCCCTCGTACGCCCATGCCGTATCGAAGTAGTTGAACCCGGCATCCATGAAGATGTCGACCAGCCTCTTGGTCAGCTCGACATCGATCTCGCCGCTCTCGAGCCTAGGCAGCCTCATAAGGCCGAATCCTAGCTTTCCAACTCCCTCGAAGACACCCATTCCTCCCCTTTTCCCGAAATAGCTCGCGTTGTGGCGTTTAGAAGAATTATTCCACTGCCTATGCTGTTGATAGTATAGATGCCAATCAATGGAGGATAACTGACGTATAATCATGGATTGCTGGAATTTTACAAGCGCAAAAGGAGAGATTATGCCGATCACTGACATCTTGGTTGAGAATGCCAAGCTCTATGGCGATGAGGTTGCGCTCGTCGAGATCAACCCCCACATCCGCAAGCAGCGCGGAATCACCTGGAGGGAATACGAGCTCGTCGAAACGAACCCCTACAAGATGTACAGGCGCGAGATCACCTGGAAGGAATTCAACGATCAATCGAACAGCTTCGCGCACATGCTGCTCCATGACGGCACTGTGAAGGGCGACAAGGTGGCCATCCTCATGATGAACTGCCTCGAGTGGCTGCCGATCTACTTCGGCGTTCTGAAGACTGGAGCCGTTGTGGTTCCGATGAACTTCAGGTACTCCGCCGACGAGATCAAATACTGCCTCGAGCTCGCCGAAGTGAAGACGCTCATCTTCGGACCCGAGTTCATCGGGCGCATCGAGGAGATCGTCACTTCGCTCGATGACGTCGAGCACCTCTACTTCGTCGGTGAGGACTGCCCTTCGTTCGCTGATAGCTACAACAACAGGATCGGGCACTTCAGCACCGAGGAGATCGACATTCCCCTCGGAATCGAGGATGATGCGGCGATCTACTTCTCGAGCGGCACCACCGGATTCCCCAAGGCCATCCTGCACAACCAGGAGAGCCTCGTGGCCGCGGCGCTCACCGAGAACAAGCATCATGGCCAGACCCATGACGATGTCTTCCTGCTGATGCCCCCGCTCTACCACACTGGCGCCAAGATGCACTGGTTCGGCTCGCTCGTAGTGGGCGGCAAGGCCGTCCTGCTTCGCGGTGTCAGCCCGGAGTGGATTCTCCAGACCGTCTCCGAGGAGCATTGCACCATCGTATGGCAGCTCGTCCCATGGACGCAGGACATCATCGACGCGATAGACAGCGGCGAGGTGGATCTCGAAGATTACGAGCTCGATCAGTGGAGGCTCATGCATATCGGAGCCCAGCCCGTTCCGCCCAGCCTCATCAAGCGTTGGAAATCGATCTTCCCCAACCACCAATACGACACCAACTACGGACTCTCCGAATCGATCGGCCCAGGGTGCGTCCATCTTGGGGTGGAGAACGAGCACAAGGTCGGAGCCATCGGAATCGCAGGATATGGCTGGGAAGCCGAGGTTCGCGCCGAGGATGGCTCCCTTGTCGAGCCGGGCACGCATCAGGTTGGCGAGCTCTGCGTCAAGGGCAAGGGCCTCATGAACTGCTACTACAACGACCCCGAGGCAACCGCCGAGGTCCTCAAGGACGGCTGGCTCTACACCGGTGATATGGCGGAGGTCGACGAAGACGGGTTCATCTTCCTGGTCGACCGCAAGAAGGACGTCATCATCTCTGGTGGCGAGAACATCTACCCCGTCCAGATCGAGGACTTCCTGCGCACCAACGACAAGATCAAGGACGTCGCGGTCATCGGCGTGCCCGACAACAGGCTCGGCGAGATCACCGCGGCGATCATCGAGGTCAAGCCCGGAGTGCAGTGCACCAAGGAGGAGATCGACAAGTTCTGCATGGAGCTGCCAAGATACAAGCGCCCCAGGGTCGTCATCTTCGAAGACGTGCCGAGAAATCCCACTGGGAAGATCGAAAAGCCGCTGCTTCGCGAAAGGCATGGCTCTTCAAGGCTTGTCGAACAGCAAAATCAGAGGTAGTATGGTAACTCACCATTCTTTAGGGGCCCAGCCGTAAGTTGCGGACTGGGCCCCTCGCGATTCCTATGGAGCGGCCTTGCAGCAGTTCTCGCCTCCCGCTCCACTGTGATTCCCTGGGCTAGAGGCGCCCGAGATCGCGCGCTGCCTGCCAACCCTCCTGAACGGCATCGACCATGTTGCGGGCTCCGATGCAGTCTCCAATGGCATAGAACTCGGGGGCGCAATCGCTCAGCGCGACCATCTCGTCAGTAAGCGCCTTCATGCCCATGGCGTTGATGACGGTATCCGCCTCGTAGAGGACCTCGCCCTCTTCGTTTTGCGCGATAATGCCGTTATCCCTGAACTCTAGCGCCTTGGTGCGCGTGAAGACGCGGACGTTCGGCATGCCCTTGAGCACCTGCGTGAGCGCTACGCCCTGGACTATCGGCGCGCCGGGCGGAAGCAGTTCCTCTTCCTTGTTGCCGGCGGAGATGCGCTCGGAGGTTCCACCCGCATCGTCGGGCAGAAGGAGCGTCTTGCCTGCCATCTCTATGATGGTGACATCCTTGCCCATCTGGCCGAGGTAGACGCCGAGCTCGAGACCCACAAGGCCCGCACCGGCGATGACGACCTTCTCCCCTGCCAGACCAGCATCCCTGTAGATATCCTCTGCAAGATATGCCTTCTCGATGCCAGGGATAGGCGGAGTGGCCGGGCGCGCCCCAAGGGCCGCGATGATGACATCGGCTCCCACCTCGCGAGCGTACTCTGGCGTGACTTCCGTGTTCAGGCGCAGATCGATGTTAGAGCGCTCGATCAGAAGAGCCTGCTTGTCGAGATAGTGGTGCAGATGGAGCTTGAATGGCACAGCCTGCTCGCATCTCAAATTGCCTCCGAGCTGGTCTCCCTTCTCGCAAAGGATGACCTCATGGCCGAGTTCGGCGGCGGTGATAGCCGCCTGCATTCCACCCACGCCGCCGCCAGCGACGAGAACCTTCTTGAGCTTGTTAGGCACGGGGTTGTGGAAGAGCTCGGATTCATTGCCGATGACGGGGTTGATAGCGCAGTAGAAGATACCGCTGGCCGTGCTGCGAGAGAAGCAGGTGAAGCAGCGGAAGCACTTGTTGATCTCATCCTCCTTGCCCATGCGCACCTTGTTCGGAAAGTCAGGCTCGGCAAGCGACTCCCTGCCCAGCATGACGAAGTCCGCTTGGCCGGTTGCGAGAATCTCCTCCATCTGCTCTGGCTCGCATAGCGCGCCCACCGTGGAGATAAGCGAGGAGGATACCGCCTTCTTGCAGGCAGCGGCGTATTTGACGTTGACGCCGTCTGGCAGGAACATCATCGGATGGGTGACCATCGCCGCTTCGTCGTATTCGTGGTGACCGACGGAGACGTTGATGATGTCGGCGAGGCCATCGAGCGCCTTGGCGATGCGCACGCCCTCATCCATATCGTATCCACCGGGAAGCAGCTCCTCGCCGCTGATCCTGATGTCGATGGGCATCCTGCCGATCTTCTTGCGAATGGCTTCGATGACGGCGATCGGGAACCTCATCCTGTTCTCGAAGGATCCGCCCCACTCGTCGGTGCGCTTGTTGTCGCGCTCGGAGATGAACTGGTGCAGCAGCCAGCCATGGCCGCCATGGATCGAGATCTGCTTGAACCCGCAGTTGCGCGCGAACGTTGCCGCATCGGCGTAGAATCCGATGAGCCTCTCGATCCACTCGGCATCGCCCATGCGGACCTCGACGCCATCGGCGCGCACACCCTCCCAATTGCCGTAGACGAAGTTGCCGCCCTCGTAGGGCATCGAGTTCTGGCCTCCGTGGTTGAGCTCGATGGCTGGAACCGCGCCGTGCCTTGCGATCGCGTTTGCCGTACGGGTAAGCCCGATGCGTCCGGCGATGCTCGCGCCATCGAGCTGGAATGGATGGCTATGGCCGGTTGCCTTATCGGTCATCATGTCGCCGACGCAAACCGACGAGAAGCCGCCCATTGCCTTCATCTCGTAGAAGTATGTGGCGTCGTTCTCGAGAAAATTGCGGGCATCGAGCTTGTAGATGTCCTGCGGAGAGGCGAAGATCCTGTTCTTGTAGAACGTTCCCTGCACTACGATCGGCTCAAACAGATGGGTGTACTTCATCGCGATTCCTTCCTTGCGAGCGAGTTTCCAACTCGTGTTCACAGCTTCTAATGATAAGGCACATGTCCCGCATCCACGCCACCAATTTGAGCCGAAGAGCCTCTTGCGCGCCGCATCGAACTTGCCGATCGTGACCGTTGCCCGCAGCGTGCTTGATGCAGACTTGCCAACGCTACGCATTGTCATATACTTTTACCGTCTGTTCAGGGCGAGGTGAAACTCCTCACTGGCGGTGATGCGCTTAAAGGCGACGAGTCCGCGAACGGATGCCGCAAGGCAAACGCCGAATCGGTGGGAACCCGATACCAACGGTTAAAGTCCGGATGAGAGAACAGAGACGCTCTCTTGCCCAGCAAGCATATGCTTGCGCGAACAGTTTCGGTATTCGTAGAAGGGGTGAGATATGAGCAAAGCAGAAAACAGCACGCAAATTTCCAATTCAAACAGATGGAACACGAGGACGATAGTCACTATCGCCCTGCTCGCCGCCATCAGCGCGGCGTTGAGCTTCATCGAGATTCCGTTCATCGCGGTGGGATTCCTGAAGTACGACGCGAGCAACGTCCCCGCGCTCATCGCGGGATTCGTGTTCGGCCCCGCTCCAGGATTCCTCACCGGAACGATCGGAGCGGTCATCCATGCGATCTTCTCCGGCAATTGGCCCGGATGCCTGATGAACGTCTGCGCGGTCGCAGCGCACGTCATCCCGGCAGCGCTCATCTACAAGAAGCGCAAGACTATCGCATCGGCCATCGTGGGCCTCATCATCGGAGCGATCCTCGCCACTGCGGTCATGGCCGTCATGAACATCATCATCGACCCGATCTTCTACGGCTACACCACCGAGGCGATCCTCGAGCTGATCCTTCCGATCTTCATCCCGTTCAACCTCATGAAGACGGCGATCAACAGCGTCTTGGGCGTACTGATATTCAAGCCTGTCCAGATGCTCGTCTTCCCGAAGAGCAAGGATGCCGACACCGTTGTCACCTCCGACCTCGACGACGACGTCATCGAGCCCGAGGATCTGTAAGGGCCTGGCGATTCGCCAACCATGGAAGCGGCTCTCAACTGCCATAAGGTCGTATTCAGCTACGATGGCAAACGCAATGCGCTGCGAGGGGTTGACCTCGAGATTCCGCGAGGTCAATTCGTCGCAGTGCTCGGGCCGAACGGCTGCGGCAAGTCGACTCTGGCCAAGCAGTTCAACTCCATAGTCACGCCCGATTCGGGCAAGATCCTCGTCCTGGGCCACGACACGTCAGACCCGGACGAGCTCTTCTTCGTGCGCAGCCATTGCGGGCTCGTCTTCCAGAACCCAGACGATCAGATCGTGGCCTCAACTGTCGAGGACGATGTCGCATTCGGCCCCGAGAATCTTGGCCTTCCCGCGCGCGAGATACGCGAGCGCGTAGACGGCGCGCTGGCAGCCGTGGCGATGGCCAGCAGGGCCAAGTCGAACCCCGCCAACCTATCCGGAGGCCAGAAGCAACGAGTGGCGATCGCAGACATCATAGCGCTAAACCCGGACATCGTAGCCCTTGACGAGCCATGCGCGATGCTCGATCTGCGCGGCCGAAGGGGAATCCACAACGTCTGCCAGCGCCTGCATGAGAGCGGGATCACCATCGTCCTCATCACGCATTTCATGCAAGAGGCGCTCCTCGCCGACCGCATCGTGGTGATGGACAAGGGCCGCGTCGTAATGGATGGCGACAAGGACGAGGTCTTCAGCAACGAGGACCTTCTGACCAGCCTAGGGCTAGAGGTTCCGCTCTCCGTCAAGCTCGTCAACGCATTGCAGGAGCATGGCATCGAAGTAGGTCCGACGATGTCGCTGAGAACCCTGAAGGAGGAGCTATGTCGCTTGTATTCGACAATGTGAGCTACTCCTACGAGAACGATGGCGACTTCGCGGTCAAGGACGTCTCGTTCGCGCTGCAGGACGGCAAGTTGCTCGGGATCATCGGGCATACAGGCTCCGGCAAATCGACGATGACCAAGATGATGAACGCGCTGATATCCCCCACCACGGGAAAGGTCTTCGTAGATGGCGAGGACATCAACGCGAGCAAGGAGGCGAAGCGCCAAGTCAAGTCGAAGGTAGCGCTCGTCTTCCAATATCCCGATTACCAATTCTTCTCCAGCACCGTCTTCGAAGACATCGCCTTCGGCCCTCGCAATATGGGCGTGCCCGAGGACGAGATGATGCGCCGTATCGAGAAGGCGATGCACAAGGTGGGCTTCGATTTCGACGAGATCTCGCAGCGCAGCCCGTTCGAGCTCAGCGGCGGACAGAAGCGAAGGCTAGCGATTGCCGAGGCGCTCGTAATGAAGCCGAAGATCATGGTTCTCGACGAGCCGATGGCGGGTCTCGACCCGAGAGGCCGCGCCGCTCTGGCCAAGCTGCTCCGCTCCCTTCGCGACGACGGCGTCACACTGATACTCGTCTCGCACAACATGGAGGACATAGCCGAGCTCTCCGATGAGATCCTCGTCATGAAGGACGGATCGATCTGCATGCAGGGCACCCCGCGCGAGATCTTCGTCCATGCAGAGGAGCTGCGCGAGATCAACCTCGGCATTCCGATCGAAACGCGTTTCGCCAACTGGCTCAGCGAGGCCGGCATGCCGATGCCGGAGTGCGTCATCGGCCTCGAGGAGCTCGTCGAAGCGATTGCAAGCGCATTCAAGGAGCGTGCCCATGAGTAGCATCATCCTGGGCACATACATACAAGGGGAATCGATCCTCCACAGACTGGATCCGCGCTTCAAGCTGATATTCGCGCTGATCTACTTCGCTGCGGTCTTCACGGCACCGGGCTTCTACGGGCTGATCCTCTCGCTCGCCTTCACCATGCTCTTCATAGCGCTGAGCAAGATTCCAGTCGGCAAGATCGTCAAGTCGGTGCTGCCGCTGATATACATCCTGATATTCGCCGCGATAATCAATGCGTTCTTCACGAACGAGGGTACGATCTACTGGCACTGGGGAATCTTCACTATATCCAGCACGGGCCTCTACAACGCGGCTTTCTACACGATCAGGTTGGGAATCCTCTTCATCGGCATGACCCTGCTCACGCTGACAACCTCGTCGGTCGACATCACCGACGCATCGGAGAGGCTGCTCGGATGGCTCAAGGCGATCAAGCTGCCAGTGCACGAGATCTGCATGATGCTCGGCATCGCGCTCAGGTTCCTCCCGGTCTTCGCAGATGAGTTCTTCAAAATCAAAGCGGCCCAGGAGTCGCGTGGCGCGACGTTCAGCTCGGGAGGCCTCATCAAGCGCACCAAGGCGCTCCTTCCGATTGCCATCCCATTGATGGCCTCGGCTTTCAGGCATGCTGAGGGCCTGACGCAAGCAATGGAGAGCCGCTGCTACCATGGCGCTGCGGGACGCACCAAGCTGCGCGAGATGCGCCTTGGATCGAATGATTGGATGGCAATGGGCGTGATGGCGCTCATGCTCTCTGGCGCCATCGTGATGAGGGTTCTGCTCTAGATTGCAATCGAGCGGCGTTCGCTATGCCTCGTTCTGTCCAAGGCTCCTCTCGACGAACGACTCCCACTTTGCGAAGGTGTCGTCGCTGATCGTGTGCTCGATCTCGCACGCCTCGTCATCGGCGAGGTCGGGATCTACGCCGAGAATCTCGACGAGGAACCGGGTCAGGGTGTGGTGGCGCTTGAGGACGGACTTGCCGTACTCCACTCCCCTCTTGGTGAGGAAGATGTCGCCGTAGGGCTCCTGCTCGATGAGCCCGCTCTTCTTCAGAACCGCGATGGCCTTGTTGACGCTGGGCTTCGACACACCCATTTGGTTGGCGAGATCGACCGAGCGCACAGGCTGGCTGCCATCGCCGGCGAGCATGACGATTGCCTCGAGATAGTCCTCGTTGGATTGCGTTAGCTTCAATGCATTGCTTCTTTCTGGTCGCAGTGCCATTCGGGCGCTTCACGCCCTTCTACGACAATATTAACCGAAGATGGTCCGATTGCCCCTTCGCAATCCCTGACTTTTCCACTTTTGATATCGCAAGATGCGCATCCGCAACTGCAGGAAGGAGCCTTGCCCTTGATCCTGCGCCAGATCATGCGCACTGCGATTGCCGCCGCTGCAGCCAGGATCGATATGGCGATTGCATTCCCTATCATCTCATCCACCCATCATGCCAGCCCGACAAGGCTGCCGATTTGGAACACGACAGTGGCGACGATCCATGCCACGCAGATGCTGTAGAGCGCTTGCAGGATGGCCCATTTCCATGAGTTGCTCTCGCGCTTGAGGGTTGCGAATGCCGCAGCGCAAGGCATGTAGAGAAGCGTGAAGGTCATGAATGCGAATGCAGATAGCGGGGTGAACCCGACGCTGGCCAGCACTGCGCCAGAGAGCGCACCACCCTCCAGCGCCTCCTCCTCGCCAACCTTGAGGAGCACGCCGAGCGTTCCGACGACGGCCTCCTTGGCTGCGATTCCAGTGAGGAGCGCCACCGCCGCGACCCAGAATCCGAAGCCGCACGGCGCGAATATCCACGCGATAGCCTCACCCGCAACCGCCAGCATCGAGTACTCGATATCGACCATCCCGAAACCGTCTGGACCGAAGCCGAAGCTCGAGAAGAACCAGATGACCACGGACATCACGAAGATGATCGTTCCCGCGCGGCGCAGATAGTCCTTCATCGTCTGCCAGAGCGAGATTCCGACGGATTTGATCTTGGGAGCCCTGTACTTCGGGAGCTCGATGACAAGCGGCGTGATCTCCCCCTTGAAGACGAATTTCTTGAGCATGAAGCCTGTCAGGATCGCGACCACGATGCCGAGAACGTAGAGCAGCATGACGATAAGGTCACCATTGCTCGGGAAGAAGGCGGCGGCGAAGACTAGGAGTATGGGAGCGCGGGCTCCACAGGACATGAAGGGTACGAGGAAGAGCGTCAGCTTCCGATCGTTCTCATTCTCCATGGTGCGGCAGGCCATCATGGCCGGCACGCTGCAACCGAAGCCCATGAGCATCGGCAGGAAGCTCTTGCCCGACAATCCGAATGTACGCAACAGCCTGTCCATGATGAACGCAGCGCGCGACATGTAGCCCATGTCCTCGAGCAGCGTGAGAAAGAGGAAGAGGACGAGTATCTGCGGTAGGAAAGAGAGAACCGCTCCCACGCCACCGAGAATGCCGTCGATGACTAGGCCGTAGGACCAGCTTCCCTCGATGAATAGCGTGCCAAGGGCTCCGCCGAGCCAGCCGATGAAGGTCTCTGCAAGGCCCTGCAGCCAAACGCCGGGGCTGTCGATGCCGAGGAAGAGGAAGCTCTCCGAAAAAGTGACGTGGAACATCGCGAACATCAGCAGGAGGAAGATGGGTATACCGAAGACCGGATGTGTCATCAACTTGTCGATCTTGTCCGAGCGCGTGCGCTCTCCGACCTGCTTGCCCTTGACGACGCTCGCCTTGACCACCTCGCCTATGAAAGCGTAGCGCCTCTCGGCATTGTTCGTCTCCTGCTCGACGGCAAGGCTCTCACCGGGCTCGGCCTGATAGGTCTTGGGGCCTCTGTAGTGGTTATGGTACTTGTACTCGGAGAGGAGCGCATTCGTTCGACCCTTCGAGTCGGTGTGATGGTCGATGCGATGCTCCACGGGATCCTCGATGTCCTGGAATCCGTGACCGTGCTCGTCCTCGCCGACATGCTCCTTGTGCTCGGCCTCGTTCTCGATCTCCTCGAGCAGTCCGCTCATACCGACGACGCCCATGAGCTCGTGAACACCCTCCGCCTTGGCGGCGGTGATCGGCACGACTGGAAGGCCGAGCATGCCGGAGAGGGATTCAAAGTCGAACTTGTCGCCCTGCTTCTCGGCTTCGTCCATCATGTTGACGGCAATGACCATCGGGACGCCGAGTTCGGCGATCTGGCATGTGAGGAAGAGGTTGCGCTCGATGTTCGTGGCCTCGACGATGTCGATGACGACATCGGGCTTCTCCTCAATGATGAACCTTCTCGAAATGATCTCCTCGATAGAATACGAGGACATGGAATAGATGCCTGGCAGATCGACTATCTCGGCATCGCCATATTTGCTGTGGAGCTTGCCGACCTTCTTCTCAACGGTGACGCCCGGCCAATTGCCAACATGCTGCGAGGTTCCCGTCAGCTCGTTGAAGAGCGTGGTCTTGCCGCAGTTCGGGTTGCCTATGAGAGCATAGGTCCTCATGCGTTCACGACCTCCATCTTCTCGGCAACAGACTTGCAGATGGCCAGACGCGATCCCTTGATATCGACTATGAGTCCAGCGTAACTGTTTGAAAGGACGGTGATGATCTCGCCGGAGACGAGACCGAGGCTGTCGAGGCGCATCCTCTCCTTGCCGGTCTCCGTGTTTCCCACGATGACGTACGAGCTGTCCCTCTTAGCTTCGACGAGCTGCATTGAACCCCTAAAGTTAGCCCTTCCTTCTTTTCAAACTATAGGAATATGCGGCGATTTTGGAATAGTTATTAGCGATTGACTTTGCTATTTGTGCAAATGGCGGACGAACGGCGCTATATTTTGCCGATGCCCATGACGATTCCCTTCACCTCTCCTGCCACCGTGATGGAGCCTGTTGCTATGAACGGGGTGTCGCCTAGCAGCTCGATGGCGCTTGCGAGGTCTGGACAGACCTCGGGCACGACTCCCGTGACCTCGGTGACGATGGCGGCGAGGTCGGCGGGGGTATGAGACCTTGGAGACTTCGAAGCTGAAACGACGACGCGGTCGAATAGCGGCACGAGGGTTCCGACGACGCCTCTGGCATCCTTGTCGGCGAGCACTCCTAGAAGCAGAGCAGGCCTGCATCCTGGCGCGAACCTTCTCTCTACCTCAGTGGCGAGAACGCCAGCCGACTGCGGGTTGTGCGCAGCGTCTATGAGGATGAGGGGCTCGGCGCGAAGCGTCTCGAACCTGCCGGGAATCTGCAGGTCCTTGAGAGCCTCTATGGTGAAGCCTATAGGTTCGTCGGTCGACCTGCCGCAGATCTTGAGCATCTCGAGGAAGGCCGTAAGCGCAACTGCCGCATTGCGGCTCTGATAATGGGGCATATGCGCTACAGCGGACTCGAGCTTCTCTGACAGCGCCGGATCGACATCCACGTAAGGAGACCCCATGGCCTCGGCCTGCTCGACGAAGATCTGCCTGCAAGTGAGTTCCTGCGCGAGGACGGCGACGCTGCCATCCTTGATGATCGCTGCCTTCTCCCCCGCAATCGCCTCGACTGTGTCGCCGAGGATCGCGGTGTGATCCAGCGCGATGCCGGTGATGATGGCGACCTTGGGCCTGCAGACGCTCGTGGCATCCCAGCGCCCGCCCATTCCGCACTCGAAGACCGCGATGTCGACCTGCTCCTCAGCGAAGAGCCAGAAGGCGCCGACGGTAAGGAGCTCGAACTGGGTAGCGCCTTCGAATCCGCACTCGTGAGCGCTCTCGTAAGCCTTCTCCACGCACTTGCAGAATTGCTCGTCGCTGACCACTTTGCCGTCAATCTCCATCCTCTCCGGAAATCTGACGAGCTCTGGAGAGGTGTAGAGCGCAACCTTGTAGCCAGCCTCCTTGAGCAGCTTGGCGGTCATCCTGGCCACTGAGGTCTTGCCATTGGTGCCCGCGATCTGAATGCAGTCGTACTTGTGCTGGGGGTTGCCAAGCTTCTCGCACATGGCCTCGCATGCTTCAAGCGATGGATTGATCTTGGTATTGGTTTCGGACTCGAGAAGCTTCATGGTCTCTGCGAAATTCATTGCGCACTTCCCTCTCTGGATGCTCGTACCGACACTGGCTAGGATACCGCAAAAGCCATTACAGCGAATGCCAATCGCTGATGGGCCATAGGACGCAAAGCCCTTGGGCGACGAGCGAATCGAGCGGAATCGCGCCAAACACTCGCGAATCCGACGAGTTGGTGCGATTGTCCCCCATCACCCAGATCTTGCCTTCGGGAACCTTGTACGGGAACGATATCTTGCTCGTGAGCTGGTAGGTGGGCTTGCCGAGCGTGTACTCTTCCTCCTCGAGCAGCTCGCCATCGATGTAAACCTCTCCGTCGATGAGGTCGACCGTCTCCCCTTCCAAGGCTATGCAGCGCTTTACGAGGAAGCGTTCGGGGTCTTCTGGATCTATAAAGATCACCACATCCCCTCTCTCGGGCTCTGAGAAGCGATATGAGAGCTTTTCAGCAAAAACCTTGTCTCCGACAAGGATCGTGTCCTCCATGGACGCAGAGGGCACTACGTAAAGCGAGGCGACGAATATCCTGATGAGGATGCCGAGGGCGATTGCAGCGATGATCGTGATAGTCCACTCGAGGGCTATCTTTCCCCTGCTCTTCCTCTTGACGTGTATATGCCTGCCCTGATATGCCAATTCAGCCTCTAAGCGAAACGGTTCCACTAAGCGAATTGTCGGTCATCATCGCCTTTGTGTGCAAGCGTTTAGATATGAACGGCAAGCAAAAGCAAGGATCCCAGACGGTCGGGCCATCTGGGATCCGAGATTGCTTTTAGGCGTTGTGCCGATGCGCGGATTAGAGAGCGACGAAGAGCGGCACGAAGACCAGGCTGACGATGGTCATCAGCTTGATGAGGATGTTCATCGAGGGGCCGGAGGTGTCCTTGAAGGGATCGCCGACGGTGTCGCCGACGACGGCTGCCTTGTGGGCATCTGAGCCCTTGCCGCCGTGGTTGCCGGTCTCGATGTACTTCTTGGCGTTATCCCAAGCGCCACCTGCGTTGGCCATGTAGATTGCGAGCAGGAAGCCGGTGACGAGAGCGCCGGCGAGAAGGCCCGCAAGAACCTCGAGGCTGATGCAGCCTGCGATGATCGGAACGATGACGGCGATGAGGCCGGGAACGATCATCTCGCGAAGAGCCGCATGGGTGGAGATCTGAACGCAGCGCTCTGGATCGGGATCGGCGGTTCCCTCGAGGAGGCCGGCGATCTCATGGAACTGACGGCGAACCTCGATGATCATCTTGTTGGCCGCGCGGGAGACCGCGTTCATCGTGAGGGCTCCGAAGAGGAACGGGAGCATGCCGCCGACGAAGAGGCCGATGACGATCATCGGATTGGTGAGCGAAAGATCGAGGGCACCGATGCCGAGGGTTGCCTCAGCGGTGACCTTGAAGGAGAAGAAGAGGGACAGCGCCGTGAGGCCTGCGGAACCGATCGCGAAGCCCTTGGCGATAGCTGCGGTGGTGTTTCCAACGGAGTCGAGCTTGTCGGTGCGGTTGCGAACCTCATGCGGAAGCTCGGCCATCTCGGCGACGCCACCGGCATTGTCGGCAACGGGACCGTAGGCATCGACGCCGACGGTGATCGCCGTGGTGGAGAGCATTCCAATGGCCGCGAGTGCGATTCCGTAGATTCCGAAGGTGACGTTGGACCTTCCAACAGCCTGCATGCCGACGTTGTATGCGATGAAGATGGCAACAGCGACGATAAGGATCGGAGCGAGGGTGGAGAGCATTCCGTTTCCGATGCCGGAGATGATGTTCGTGGCGTATCCGGTCTCGGAAGCCTCGGCGATCTTGCGAACCGGCTTGTAATTGTCGGAGCAGAAGTACTCGGTGAACTTGCCGATGCCGAGGCCGGCGATGAGGCCGACTACGATGGCGAGGGCGAGCCAGAGGGCCTGAACGTTGGAGGACTGCGAAGACCAGAGCCAGCAGATTCCGATGACGCAGAGGATCTCGATGCCCGCTGCTACGTAGGTGCCCTTGTCGAGAGCGCTATGGAGCTTGTTCTCGTCGTTGGTGTTGACTGCGAAGATGCCGAGGATGGAAGCGATGATTCCGGTTGCGGCGATCAGCAGCGGGGTGAGGAGCGCCCAGGTGGCGTCCGCGCCGACGAGGGTGGTGCCGAACATCGAAACGCCGAGAATCATCGGGGCGATGATCGAACCGCAGAACGACTCGTAGAGGTCCGCGCCCATTCCAGCGACGTCGCCGACGTTGTCGCCGACGTTATCTGCGATGACAGCGGGGTTGCGGGGGTCGTCCTCGGGAATTCCAGCCTCGACCTTGCCGACGAGGTCTGCGCCTACGTCAGCAGCCTTGGTGTAGATGCCGCCACCGACACGGGCGAAGAGCGCGACGGAGGAGGCGCCCATTGCGAAGCCGTTGATGATCTCAGGCTGCGGGGTTCCCGCGAAGAGGACGAAGATCGCCCAGAGGGAGACGCCCATCAGGCCGAAGGATGCGACGACGAGGCCCATCGTGATTCCAGAGCGGAAAGCGATCTTGAGAGCCGGGGAGATCTTCTCCATGGCTGCCCAAGCGGTCCTTGCGTTCGCGCGGGTCGCAACGTGCATTCCGCAGTAGCCAGCGGCCGAAGAGAGGATCGCGCCGGTGATGAATGCGCAAGCGGTGACCCATCCGCGTGCCGGGAAGTCATCGGAACCGAGGAACAGTCCGATGCAGACTGCAACTACCAAGACGAAGATGATCAGGATCTTGTACTCAGAGAACAGGAAGGCCTTCGCTCCCCTCTGAATGTGGCTAGAGATCTTCTGCATCTTCTCGTTACCCGGATCCTGCCTGAGGACCCAAGAGCCGAAGTAAAGCGCGCAGGCGATGCCTACTAGCGCGCAACCCGGAGCTATCCAAGCCAGTGCGTTCATGGATGCCGCTCTCCTCTCGAAATGAACAACGATTCATCGCTGCCTAAGATGGCAGCTAGAAGATTCTAAAGCGAGAGCGCTTGCAGAATTCAGACGCTCGCGCTGGCGGCTTTGAATATCGGGTTTAAGGCTTGTCCGTCAACGGTGAACGGCAGACCTCGCGAGGTAGGTGCTCAGAGCGCAGGATGCGGCGGGAGTTCGGCCGTCTGCGCAACGTTGTTGCGAATGGCCGCAATGAGCTCGTCGAGTCCGTTGAACGCCTGCATCGGACGAAGGAATCTGGAGAAGTACGCGTCGACCTGCATGCCATAGATATCGCGGTCGAAGTCCAGGATGTTCGCCTCGATGGTCCACTCGATGTCGCCGAAGGTCTTGGGCACTCCGACGGAAATCGCCGACTTGAACCACTCCCCCTCCACGCGCACGTAGCCTGCATATACGCCATCGGCCATCTTGGCGTAGTCGATGACCGGAACGAGGTTGGCCGTGGGAAACCCGAGCTTGCGCCCCTCTTGTCTGCCTTCGACCACTACTGCGCGCATGAAGTGGGTCCTGCCGAGCAGCTCGTTTACCAGTTCGATGCTCCCGGACTGCACGAGATCGCGAATGCGGCTGGCGGTGACCACCTCTCCGTCGCACTCTAGCAGCTCATGGGCAACCACTTCGCAACCGCGGGGCTCGAGTTGGGCCCTGAGCGTATCGACCGTTCCGGATGCCATGTGCCCGAACCTGAAATCGGAGCCGACGTAGAGGGCTGTGGGCTCGAGCTCGGAGAGGAGCACGCGTTCTATGTAGCTTTCGGGAGATAGTTGCGAGTATGCCTTGGTGAAGGCATCGACGACGACGTAATCGGCACCCAAAGTTGCAAGCAGGGAGATCCTATCGTCGTCTGTCATCAGCTTGCGCGGCGAGTCCTTGGCGAAGAGCTCGGTCGGGTCGATGTCGAACGTGATTATCGCGGATTTGCAGCCCTTCTCGCGCGCTGCCTCGATGCAGTCGGCGATCAACCTGCGGTGTCCGATGTGGACTCCGTCGAATACTCCCATCGCGCAGACGACGGCTCCCAGCTTACCTTCCTCGGGATGCGCCTCCTCGAAGTTCCTGTAGATTATCCTGGAACTCATCTTAGATGCGTCAACGGGCACCTTCAACACCTCCGGGTATCACCACGCATGGTTTGCAGATTCGAGTCGATGCCAGCAGATTCCCTTCCGCAAGCGCCTCGTAGATTGCCAGCATCCGTCCATCGTACACGATTGCGATGCGCTCTTGCGAAAGATTCGCCCGATCGACCTCTATCCTGGAACCGTTGACGACCAGCGCGGCGGTCCGGGCATCCACCTCGCAGCGCGCAAGCGAGCATGCCTTCACAGGGTCGATGATGCAGCTCCTGAACCCTTCGGCTGAAAGCTCTTCCAAGCTGCGGGCCTGCGAGAGGTCGATGCCGCCGATGGCGGTTCTCCTCAGCTCCACCAGATGCGCCGGGCAACCTGCCTTGGCGCCGAGATCCCTGGCGAAGGCCCTGATATAGGTTCCCTTCGAGACCTCCATGCTGACGCTCCACAGCACACCCGGGCCGTTCTCGTCCTCGATGCCGGAGATGCTTCCGAGCGAAATCTCGCCGATCTCGATCTCCACGGGCTCCAGCTCGGCCTCCATGCCCTTTCGGGCGAGCTCGTAAGCTCGCTTTCCGTCGACCTTCTTGGCGCTGAAGGCGGATGGGACCTGCATCGACTTGCCGAGGAAGGTGGAGAGAATCGAGCTGGCGAAATCCAGATCGACCAGCTCCTCGCGCAACTCTCCGGTTTCAAGCGGATTGCCTGTGCAGTCATCCGTGTCGGTAGAGAAGCCGAACCTGATCATCGCGTCATAGCGCTTCGATTTGCCCATGACGTAATCGGAAAGGCGCGTTGCGGGGCCGATGTTGACGATCAGCAACCCGGTTGCGAAGGGATCGAGCGTGCCGCAGTGGCCGACGCGCCCCTCCCCAGTGATGCGCCTGATCGCGTTGACGATGTCATGCGAGCTCGCGCAGGCCGGCTTGTCGACCGCAAGCATGGCGCAGATGTCCGTGCCGCCGCGCTTCAAGGCTACGCTCCAGCAAGACCGCGGGTGTCGAATTCGCTGCCGTAGGCCCCAGAGGCTATCTGCTCCTCGATTTCGACCAGAACCTCGACGATGCGAGGGAGAAGCTCGGAGAGCTCACCACTCAGCGAGAATCCGGAGGCCGCGACGTGTCCACCGCCGCCGAAGCGTTTGGCGATGACCGAGACGTCGAGGTGTTTCTTCGAGCGGATGTTGCACCTGATGATGCCACCCTCGTCGCGCATGAGGATGCCGATCTCGATGCCCTTGGCGCTGCGCACGATGTCGACCAAGCCCTCGGACTCGCTCTTGGTCACGCCGAGCTCGTCGAAATCGGCCTTGGCGACCCACGAATAGGCGATCGCTCCACGAGGCGTCAGTGCGAGCCTTTCGGCAACTCTTCCCTCGAGCTTTATGAGACCGATCGCCTTGCTCTGGTAGACGTCGGTGGCGATCTCGTACGGATTTGCACCAGCATCTACGAACTCGCCAACGGCCTGCATGCATCGCGCATCGCAATTCTGGAATTGGAACATCCCCGTGTCGGTCAAAGTGCCCGCATAGCAGGCGGAGGCAACCTCAGCTGAAGGAGCGTCGCAAAGGACCTTGGCCAGCTCCCAAACCAGCATGCACGCCGATGCCGCATCGGCCTCGACATGCGTCAGCTCTGCGGAGACGGCGCTGTCCTTGTGATGATCGATGGAGACGCTCTTGGGCGAGCGCCTCATTACAGGCAGCGAGTGCCCCATGCGCTCCTCGGTGGATGTGTCGACGGATATGAAGACGTCGGGCGTGGCCTCGTATCTTCCGCTGAAGACGAAATCGCCGTAGCCCTCGAAACCAGCGTATTTGTCAGGAACGGTTGCATCATCGGCGAGGAGCGGAGTGGCCTGGATGCCGAGGGAGCGAAGGCAGCTGGTAAGTGCGAGCACCGAGCCGACGCTGTCGCCATCGGCGTTGACGTGGCCGCTTATCGCAGCGGTCTTGCAGCCATCGATGTATCGCGCGATCTCCTCAAGAGTAGCTTCCATGCCAGCCTCGAATCATCAGTATTCTTCGGAAAACTCGTTATCGAAGCCGTCTTCTGAGGCCTCGGAGGAGTTTGCATCCCCGAGGTCGGCAGTATCGATCGGCTGGCCAAACTCATCCTTTGGGATGCTCAGCGTTGCCGGAACGTCGAGGAGCGCGCGCTCGATTCTCTCGGCGTTGTCGATGGTCTCATCGAGCATGAAGCGCAATTCGGGAGTCACCCTCCATCCGAGGTTGCGCCCAAGGATCGAGCGGATCCTTCCCTTGGCGCGCTCGAGCGCCTCCATCATGTCGTCATAGCGCGAGGGGTCGGTCGACACATAAACGTTGCAGACCGACCTGTCCTTCGAGACCTGCGCAGCGGTGACGGTGACGAACTGCAGGCGCGGGTCGCTGAACTCGGTCATCAGGATCATCGAGATCCTGTCGCGGATCTCCTCGTTGCTTTTGCGGGAGTATGGGCTCTGCTTCATAGCATCCTCGCTTTCGTTTCGGCAACGCTGGGAGCCGTTCGCAAGGGCCTAGGCCTCGCGAGCGACCTCCTTGAGCTGGTATGACTCGATGACGTCATCGATATGGATGTCCTGGAAGCCCTCGATTCCGATACCGCACTCGTAGCTCTGCCTGACGGAAGCGACGTCGTCCTTGAAGCGTCTGAGAGAGGATATCGTCCCCTCGTGGATGATAGTGCCGTTGCGGACGATGCGAACCTTGTCGTTGCGGCTGACCTCACCCTGCTCGACGAAGCATCCGGCGATGATTCCGACCTTCGGAACCTTGAAGAGCTCGCGAACCTGGATGGTTGCTGTTTCGACCTCGATGATATCGGGCTGCAGGAGTCCGACGCGCGCGGCGTTGATCTCCTCGATGGCCTTGTAGATGACGCGATAGGTGCGGATCTCGACCTTCTCCTTCTCCGCCATCTGCTTCGCCTTGGTCTGCGGCCTGACGCCGAATCCGATGATGATAGCATCGGACGCGGCGGCGAGGATGACGTCGGTCTCCGTGATTCCGCCTACCGCGGAGTGGATGATATTTATCCTGACCTCGCTCTGGTCCATCTTCTCGAATGCATCGCGGAGCGCCTCTATGGAACCCTGCGTATCGGCCTTGAGGACGAGGTTGAGCTCCGCGAGCTTGCCCTCCTCGATCCTCGAGAAGAAGTCGTCAAGGGTGACCGGAGCCTTGCTCTGCTGCTCCTTGAGCCTGATGCGCAACGCGCGGTCCTCAGCGAGGTTGCGGGCATCGCGCTCGTCCTCGAAGACCCTGAACTCATCGCCGGCGGAGGGAACGCTCGAAAGTCCGAGCACCTCGACCGGGTCGGAGGGAAGCGCCTTGTCGACGTGGTTGCCCTTGGGGTCGATCAACGCGCGCACGCGGCCATAGGACGTACCTGCGACGAGGGTGTCTCCCACCTTGAGGGTGCCACGTTGGATGAGGACGGTCGCAACCGGTCCCCTGCCCTTGTCGAGGTTCGCCTCGATGACGAATCCAGAGGCGAGCGCGTCGGGGTTGGCCTTGAGCTCGAGGACGTCCGCTTGCAGGATGATCGTCTCGAGGAGCTCGTTGATGTTGATGTTCTTCTTAGCCGAGACCTCGACGAACATGTTCTGTCCGCCCCATTCCTCGGGGATGATCCCATACTGCGAAAGCTCGTTCTTGACGCGCTCGACGTTCGCTCCGTCCTTGTCGATCTTGTTGACCGCGACGACGATGGGAACGCCAGCAGCATTTGCATGGCTGATAGCCTCGATGGTCTGCGGCATGACGCCGTCATCGGCAGCAACGACGAGAACGACGACGTCGGTGACCGCGGCGCCGCGGGCGCGCATCGCGGTGAACGCCTCGTGGCCCGGCGTGTCGATGAAGGTGATCTGGTTGCCGTTGATGTCGACGACGGACGCACCGATGGCCTGCGTGATTCCGCCGGCCTCGGTTGCTTGGACGCCGGTGTTCCTGATGGCGTCGAGCAGCGAGGTCTTGCCGTGGTCGACATGACCCATGACGGTGACTACCGGCGGGCGCGGCTTGAGGTCGTCTTCGGTGTCGTTGATTACGACGGCGTACTCCTCCTCTGGCGAGACGATCCTGACCTTGCGGCCGAGGTCGTCAGCGATGAGGTCGATGAGCTCGTCGCTCATGAGCTGCGTGACTGTGAGCGGCGTGCCGAGCAGGAAGAGCTTCTTGATGATCTCGGAGCTCTGGACTCCGAGGGCATCGGCGACTTCCGCAACGGTGGAGCCGGTGGTTATCTGTACGACGGAATCGTCGAGAACGAGGCTCGGATCGAGTCCGCGCTCGAGAGCCTGCTCCTCGGCCTTCGCCTTGGCCTGGGCCTCACGCTTCTCCTTGCGCTTCTTCCTGCGGCCCTCGCCCTCGGTCTTGCTGGCGGCGTCCACCATGGCGCGAGCCTCATCGAGAACGCGCTGATGCTGCATCTTCTCGGCAGCCGCGGCCATCTTGGAATAGCGATCCTCTTCGCCGCCATCCTCGTCCTCGAACCTATCGCCGTACTTGTCGGCCTTGCCCTTGCCCTTGCCCTTCTTCTTCGAAGGGGTCTCGGAGGACTCGTCGGGCTTGGCAGCGCCCTTGCCCTTCTTCTTGGGCTTGGCCTTTGCCTCTGCCGGGGTCTCGGAAGAAGTCGGCTGAGGTGCGGTCAACTGCTCGGCAGGGGCCTCGACGGCAACATCGATGATCGGCTCGGAAACGGACTCGGCCGCCTCTTCCTCAGCCTCTTCGGCCTCGAGTCGCTTGGACTCGGCCTCGATGTTCGAAAGAAGGCCGGTGAGGCGCGAGGACTTCTCCACGCGCAAGACCTTCTTCTCTTCGACCGCCTTGGTCTCCTCAGGCTCGACGACCTCCACAACCTCCGCGGCCACGGGCTCGGCGACAGGCTCGGGCACAGGTGCAACCTCGACAACGGGCTCAGGCTCGGGCTCGGGTTCTGGCTCTGGTTCGGGCGTTGCAGCGGCCTCCTCCGCCTTCTTGGCAGCGGCAAGCGCTTCGGCCTCTTCCTGGGCCTGCTTGATGCGCTCTGCCTCGCGAGCTGACATCTCAGCCTCGCGCGCTGCCCTGAGCTTGGCCTCCTCCTCTTCGCGAGCCCTTTCCTCGGCCTCCCTGATCCTGGCCTCCTCCTCGAGGCGAGCCTTCTCCAACTCCTCGGCGCGCGCCTGGAGCTCAGGGCCGACCTTCTTGCGAATCTTATCGACGTAAGCGCTCTCGAGCGTAGAGGCGTGGTTCTTCACCGGGATGCCCATGCCCTTGATGATTTCGAGCATCTCGTTGCTGGTGATGCCGAATTCCTTCGCCAATTCAGATACACGAGTTTTCTTTGCCATATCAACCTGCCGTTTCCTCAAAGCCGGCTCGATCCGCGAGGATCGCGCCGAACTCCCTCTTCAGGGAGTCGTACTCGGAGTTACCAATCGAAACCTTAAGCGCCTTGTCCAACCTATGCTGCCTCATGGCCTTTTCGAAGCAGCTCTCGTCAGCGCATATGTACGCGCCACGGCCCGCTGCCCTTCCGGTGGCGTCGGCGCTCACGATGCCCTCGGGAGACCTGACGAACCTGATCAGATCGCCCTTGGCAGAGCTCTTTCCACAAGAGCAGCATGTGCGGGTCGGTATCTTGCGCTGATTTGCCATCTAGCCTCCCTAGTTGGCCTCAGACTGCTCGTGAATGCCGCAGAACCTGCTGCCGGGGCGCGCATGGTTGCGGCACCTGATGCCATTCTCGGATACGTATGCGCACCTCTCGTCGGCCAGATCATCGGCGCCCTCCTCCTCTTCGCTGATCAGCGATGCGAAAAGGTCGCCGCCGACGAACGAAGCGGGCTTGATGTCGATGCGCATGCCTGTGAGCCTCGCAGCCAGGCGCGCGTTTTGGCCCTCCTTGCCGATGGCCAGCGAGAGCTGGTCGTCGGAGACGACTACGTGCGCGGTGTTGGTCTCCCTATCGATAGTGACGCTGGAGACCTTGGCGGGCGATAGAGCGTTGCCGACGTAGGTTGCGAGGTTGTTGCTCCATGCGATGACGTCGACGCGCTCGTTGCGCAGCTCCTCGACGACCATGCGGACGCGCGAGCCCTTGGGTCCGACGCAAGCGCCGACCGGATCGAGGCTGGGCTCGTTGGACTTGACCGAGACCTTGCTCCTGGCACCCTGCTCACGGGCGATGGCGACGATCTCGACGATGCCCTCCTCGATCTCCGGAACCTCGATCTCGAAGAGGCGCTCGATGAGCTCGGGGTGGGTCCTGGATACCACGATCAGCGGCCTGGTGTTCTTGCCCCTGGTGAGCGTCTCGGCATCGTTGGGGTCGCGCACATCGACGATGACCGCCTTGATGCGGTTGTTGTGGCGATACCTCTCGTTAAACGGGCGGTAGTTCGCCTCATTGGGGTTCTTCGCGGTGTCGAAGTGCGGCAGCTCTGCCTCGACGCCATCGCGGATCTTGAGGATCGTGAAGTCGGAGGTAGTTTGCAGAACCTGACCGGATATCAGCTCGCCCTTGCGCTTGATGAACTCGAGGTAGAGCGACTGACGCTCATGCGAGCGGAGGATCTCGGTGAGGTGCTTCTTGACGTTGGCGGCGGCGATCCTGCTCACATTGTTGGGCGTGACGTCGCGCGCGGCGAACTCGGCGTACTCGCCGGTCTCCTCGTCAGGCTCGCCAACCGGCACCATCTCGAAGACGTAGATCTTGCCGGTTTCGCGATCGATCGTGACCCTGGCATCGTTCTCCAGGCCCAGGATCGACTTGTAGCTCTTGGCCAGGGACGACTCGAGGCTCTCGAGCAGATAGGCCTCGTCGATCTTCTTCTCCTGCGCCAATGCGTGCAGAGCGTCCATCAGTTCAGATGACATACCAACCTCCTAGAAGCTTACTTTTCCTTTGATGTGCGCGTCGTTTATGGAATCGAACGGGATCGAGAAGTCGGTGCCGTCGCATTCGACGATGACGTTGCCCTCCTCGATGCCCTTCAGGATCCCAGTGAATCTCTTGCGTCCGTCGATAGGCTCGCTGACGAGTTTGACCTCCTCGCCCGCCCAATCGATGAAGTGCTGCATCGTACGAAGCGGCCTGTCGATACCCGGCGAGGATACCTCGAGCGTATATTCGGACTCGATGATGTCGACCTCGTCGACGATCGCCTCGAGCCACTCCTCCTGAGCGCTGGCGATATCGTCGAGGTTGATGCCATCGGGCTTGTCGATGTAGATGCGCAGAATCGGCGATCCCGCAGAGCCGAGGATCTGCACGTCGACGATCTCGAAGCCATGCTCTTCTGCAGCGGGCTCGAGGGCATCTATCAGCCTCGCGGTATCCGAAGTCCTCATCTCGTACCTTCCATTAACAAAAAGAAGCGGGGGTGCCGCTTCTCGAATCCAACACTTCTGACTAGCTGCGCAGGCGCTTTCGCCCTTGCGCATGGGTAATATAGCACATTTTCTACATTGTGTGCAAAATTCCTGCATCCAGTATTCCGCAAAAGCGCAATATCCACAGGTCAGATGCAATTTTTCGCGATCTACCAAGCTGTGAGAAACTGCTCGCCCTACTCGTCGTCGAAAGTGATCTGGGAAAGGATGGAAAATGGATTGGAGGGGTCTGGCTTGCTCGCGCAATCGCACTGCTCCTCATTGAGATTGCATCCGCAGGAGGGGCAAAGGCCCTTGCAATCGTCCTTGCAGAGAAATATCGCGGGTATCTCGGAGAGGATGGCGCTCGTGATGCACTCGGTGATGTCTATGATGCCATCCTCGCCAATCGGCTCGTACTCGTCCTCCTCCATGCCCTCGACGTCGCTCTCGGGCGAGAGGGTGTAGTAACCGTCAAGATCGCTTGCGAAGGAGTTGCTGGCTGGCTCGAGGCATCGCGTGCACTCCCCTACGACCTCGGCCTGCGCATCGCCGACGAGCACGATCGCATCGCCGACGTTGGAAAGCGTGGCTGAGTATGAGATGCCCTCTGGGATCGAGTACTCCACTCCCCAAAGAGTGAAGGGCTCGAGCTCAATCACTCCGCTCACCTTGTCGGCGGATCCTGGAGATGCTGCGAGCTCCCTTGCGTCGTATTCGATCCTATCCATTTCTTCCATAGCCTTTCATGAAAGGGCAGGGCGCTCGTTTGAGACGTCCTGCCCTAGCCTTTCGGTTCGACAATCGCGTGTGGCGATTACCTGATTCCCCTGTTGTTGAGCCTCTCGCGGCACCTGCGAACGTTGTCGTTGAGCGAATCGAGCGTGCTCTCGATGTGGCTGAAGACGTTGTCCGCGTAATCCTCTGCGCCGGCGCGGGTCTGGCGCTCATGCTCGCGAGCGTCGGCAAGGATGTTCTCAGCCTGCTGCTGGGCAATCCTCACGATTTCCTGCTCGCTGGCGATGGTCAGCGCCCTGTTGCGCGCATCCTCGAGAATGCGGTTGGCCTCGGCGTCCGCATCTTCCAGGATTCCCTGGCGCTCGCGAAGGACCTGCCTTGCCTGTGCGAATTCCACTGGAAACGAATCGCGTATATCGGCGATGATGTCTAAAGCCGTGTTGAGGTCGATCTGACGCTTGTTGTCATTTCCGAAGGGTGCCTTGCTGTCCTCGAGAAAATCCGATAGCTCGTCAAGAAGCGCCATTACTCCTGTCTCGTCCATTTACGCTACCTTTCAATCTGTGGAGCTGGAATACTTCATGTGAATATTACTACGTATGTCCATTTGCCGCCAATAATCCCGTCATAAACGGCATATTTGCAAGCTTTTAGTACAGGAATTCACCCGCTAAACGCCGAAAAACTCATTCCTCGGTGTATTCGCAGCCCGTGAACTCGCAAAGCGCGCGGCCGACTGGCTCGGGGACGAGCCCGTAGACGTTGCCCTTGTGGTACGCGATCTCCTTGACAACAGACGATGAGAGGTACATGTTCTCCGGCGTCGACATGATGAAGAGGATCTCGAGATCGGGGTCGAGCCTGTAGTTGAGAGCCGACATCTGGAACTCCGCCTCGAAATCGGTGACTGCCCTCAGGCCCTTGACGATGACGCGCGCGTTGCACTCCTTGACGAAGTCGACAAGCAACCCTGTGAAGGGGATGACCTTGACGTTCTTGTAATCCTTGAGCGCCTCGGACGCGAGCTCTATCCTTCGATCGAGCGAGAACATCGGGCCGTTGCCCTTGCGCGGAGACTCGGCAACGCCGACGATTACCTCGTCGAATACCTTGAGGACGCGCTTGATCACCTCGATATGGCCAACGGTGATCGGGTCGAAGGTTCCAGGGACTACCGCCCTGCTCTGCAGTTTCTCTTCCTTGCTTGCCATGCTTGCCTCCAAACAGTCTAGACGGGTCGATTATAAGCGAAGTAATGCACCTGCGTCACGCCGTAGATGCGCGTCGATATGTATTCGAAGCTGTCGCCTATGATCTCGAGCATCGCATCCGCACCGGCCCTCAGGCGCTCTTTATGCGCTTTCTTGCGCTTGGGCGGAGCGCTGTTGGCGCACTGGTAGACGATGAGCGCACCATCTGCGAGAAGGCCATGCTGCTCGAGGCAGGAGATGAGCTCGCAAACTCGCTCGTAGCCGAAAGCATACGGCGGGTCGAGGAAAACGATGTCGAAAGGCGCGCTAAGGCTGCTGATGCTGCCGGCTCTTGCGAGCGCGAAGGCATCGCCCTTGACGATCGAGAAGTTGTCCTGGGCTATGCCGAGGAGCTTCGCGTTGGCCTTGATGGTCGCGACGGCCTGCTGCGAGTCATCGATCATGAGGCAAAAGGCGCTTCCTCGCGATATCGCCTCGAAGCCGATGGCACCGCAGCCTGCGAAGGCGTCGAGCACACGTGTTCCCTGAAAGCCGCTATCGAGGTTCGAGACCACCGAGCTTGCAATGGCCTCACGCACCCTGTCGGTAGTCGGGCGGGTCCCCTCGCCTGGAACAGCGTCGATGTGCCTGCCGCGCAGCTCTCCGGCGATTATCCTCATGCCCTCTCCCCTCGCTTGTAGACTGCATCCAGCTCATGGGCCAGCAACGCGTTGGCATCGCTTGAAAGCGAAGGGTCGGCGTCAAGGATCGCCTTCGCATCCTTGCGAGCCTTCTCGATCATCTTCGAGTCGCGGATGACATTGGTGAACCTCAAGCTTGGCAGTCCATGCTGCCTGCTGCCCACCACGTCGCCCTCGCGGCGCAGCGAGAGGTCGAGCTCGGCTAGCTCGAAGCCGTCCTGGGTCTTCTCGATGCTCTCCATGCGCATCTTGGACTCTGGCGTGTTTGTCGAGGCTATGAGGATTGCGCGGCCTGGCAGATCGCCGCGCCCCACGCGCCCGCGAAGCTGGTGCAGCTGCGACAGTCCGAAGCGCTCCGCATCCTCGATGACCATGACGGTGGCGTTGGGAACATCGACGCCGACCTCGATGACTGTCGTCGAGACCAACACGTCGAGCTCGTGGTTCCTGAAGCTCTCCATCACCTCTTGCTTCTCGCGCGGGCTCATCTCGCCGCAGAGCAAGCCGATGCGAAACTCTGGGAATACCTGCGTCTGAAGGTACTCCGCCTCCTTGCGCGCAGCCACCAGATCCTCATGGATATCTTCGATGTCGAATTCGGTGAGCAGGGTCTCGAACTCCTCTTCGAGCTCTTCGCCCTCGGGTTGCTCGGGTTCCCCGTCCTCGATCTGTCCGATGAGCGGACAGACGATATATGCCTGTTGACCTGCGGAAACAGCCTCTCTGATCGCGTCGAAGGCTATGAATCTCTCGCGTTTGCCCACAACCTTGGTCTCGATCTGCCTTTCACCTGTAGGCTTCTCCCTGATGTAGGAGCACTCGAGCGTGCCGTAGATCGTCAGAGCCAGCGAACGCGGTATCGGCGTGGCGGTCATGCAGAGATAGTCGCTCCTCGGGCCCTTGCTGCGCAGCTTCTCGCGCTGCTGAACCCCAAAGCGATGCTGCTCGTCGATGACGACTAGGGTGAGGTCGTTGAAGGCGATATCGTCCTCGATGATCGCATGCGTGCCGAATACGACGGATATCGCCCCCGTTGCAAGGCCCGCCACGATGTCCCTGCGATCGGCAGGTGTCGTCGAGGAGGTCAACATCGCCCAGCGGATTCCGATCGCGTCGAAGAGCTGACCGATCTTCTTCGCATACTGCCTGCACAGGACCTCGGTGGGAGCCATCATCGCGCCTTGGGAGCCGGAGTCGCTGACGCATGCGAGCGCAAGCGCTGCGACGACCGTCTTGCCGCTGCCCACATCGCCCAGAAGCAGGCGGTTCATGCGCTTGGACGTGCCCATGTCCTCCAAGATGTCCGCAACGGCGCGGTTCTGGTCGGCCGTGAGCTCATAGGGAATCGCCGCGAAGAGCCGGTCGAGATGCTCGCCGCTGACGTTGTGCGCGAACGAGTTCAGCGACTCGTCGCTGCCCTTGGCCTCGATGAGCCAATGGAGCTGGAGCAGCAGCATCTCCTCGTAAGCGAGCCTGCGCTTTGCCTCCTTGACCAGCTTCATGCTCGCAGGTCTGTGGAGGTTCGAGATGGCCACCTGCCTGCTGCATATCCTGTTCTGCACGCGCAGAGCGGGGCTGAGCGGATCTATGCTCGACGGCAGGATGTCATCGATGGCGTTCGATACGATCTTGGCTATCAGCGAGGGAGTCAGACCGCGTCTGCTGCGGTAGACGGGCTGTACTCCAAGACTTGCCGCCGACGAGGGATCGCCCTCGAGAATCCTGTATATCGGGGAGCTTATCTGCTTGAATCCGTTGTAATGCTCGATTGCGCCTTGCATGAGGATCGCAGAGCCCGACTCAAGCTTGTCGGCGACCCACGGCTGATTGAACCAAACCGCCTTCATAGCACCCGTTGCGTCGACGACCGAGGCCTCGACGATGGACATCCTGCGATGGCGCAGCTGGCGCTTCTCAACCTTGTCTATGGTCCCGACGATTGCGCATTTCTCCCCTATGACGCAAGAGGCGATCGTGGAGATGTCGGTGAAGTCGATGTAGCGGAAAGGCGCGTACAGCACGAGGTCGCGCACGGTGCTGATTCCGAGCTCGGCGAAGGCGCGGGCGCGAACTTCGCTGACCTGGCGCACACGCGTTACCGGATCATCCAATGAGAGGTTTGCCCTTATGCGCAATTCGCTCATGAAGGCCGCCTTAGGTTTTTTCGCCAACTCCCTATTCGACAGCGAGGATCAGCGGATAGAGAGGCTGTTCTCCCCTATTAGGATCGACTACGAGATCGGGATGGTTCTCCTCGGCGTACTCCTGGATCCTCTCGAATTCCTCATCCGAAAGGTCGGCACCGGCAAGGAGGGTCAGAGTATCGATGTCATCGCACTTGGCAAGCTCGTCGATCACCGCAAGGCAGGCATCGAACACGTTGTCCCTGACGACCTTGATCGAGTCGTCGATGATGCCCATGACGTCGCCCTCGTGGATCTGCAGGCCATCGTCGCCGACGGCATCCTTGATCGCAGTGGTAACCTCGCCGGTGACCACGTATTCGATAGCGTCGGTCATCGCCTTGACGTTGGTGTCGAGATCGGCATCTGGAATCGCGCAGAGCACCGCGGAGAAGGTCTGCGGAACGCTGGTGGTGGGAATCACCGCGCAGGGCTTGTTGGCGAGCTCGACGGCGGAATTCGCGGCCATGATGATGTTCTTGTTGCCAGGGAAGATCAGGACCTGCTCCACGTTGAGCGAGTTCACCGCATCGACGATGTCGGCAGTCGACGGATTCATCGTCTGACCTCCGGAAACGACGTAATCGACGCCAAGCGACTCGAGGATCGCGACGTTGCCCTCGCCAACTGCCACGGCGACCATTCCGGTCTTCTTATCGGGTGCCTGATCGGCGGCGATCTTCTCGAGCCTGTCCTCGCTCTGCATATCCATGTTGTGGATGAAGATCTCATGCGGCTGGCCGCGCTCGATCATCCAGGTGAGAACCTCGCCGGGAGCGTTGGTGTGGACGTGGATCTTGAAGTCCGGATGCTCGCCGACTACGAGTTCGCAATCGCCCATCGAGGAGAGGTACTCGTAGGTCTCCTCCACGTCGAGCACGTCGCTCTTCATCAGGAACTCGGTGCAATAGCGGAAGTTGTGGTCTTCCCAGTCGTTGACCTGCTCGATCTCGACCTTGCCCTGCATCTGGAAAAGCGACCTGTAGGAGTTCGTCTCAACCTTGCCGTTCATGGTGTTCGCGAAGCCCTGGAGCATGATCGCGAACGCGAGGCCGCCGGAATCGACAACGCCATTCTCCTTGAGCTTGGGAAGCAGCTCCGGGGTCCTCTTGACGGACTCCATTGCCTCATGGGCAAGGAAGTCGAACATCTCGTCGAGATCCATCTTGCTCTTGTAGGCTGATTTGGCAGCGACTGCGGTTTCCTTGACAACAGTGAGGATGGTTCCCTCGACGGGGCGCCTGACCGCCTGATATGCGATGTCGACGGCGTTGTTGAGGCAAAGGTAGACGGACTTCGGATCGAAGGTGTCGCACTCGAGGGCCTTCTCGGTGATACCGCGTAGGATCTGGCTCGTGATGACGCCCGAGTTGCCGCGCGCACCCATGAGGGATCCCTGACGCACTGCCTTGCAGACCTCCTCCTTGGTGGGCTTATCGCCAAGCTTGCCGAGTTCCTTGAGCACGTTCTCCATGGTGAGTGAGACGTTGGTGCCGGTGTCGCCATCTGGAATCGGGAAGACGTTGAGCTTGTTGATCTCCTCTTGGTGCTCGGAGACAGCCTGAGCTGCAGCGTAGATTGCCGGAATTATCTTTTTCGAATCGCTCATTTGCATTCCTTTATTATCGGCATCGGGTTGCAATCGTCGTCGGCAAGGCGCACTTGCCCCAAAGCTGCGGGCGTTTGCGGTGGAAGCCTTGCGCTATTTCTTAACCCCTTGGATGTTGATCGAGATGTCCTCGACTTGGATGTCCAGAAACTCGGTGATGTAGTACCTTACGGTGTCCGCGAGATTCTCCGCGACTACCGATAGGTTCGTGCCGTACTGGATCACGATGTAGAGCTCGAGGGAGACGGCGTTGCCTTCGCCCTTGACGATGATTCCCCTGCGGAGCTTGTGGCGCGGAAGCACCTTGGCGAGGCTGTCCGTGAAGTTCGGAGCTGCCATGCCGGCTACGCCGTAGCACTCCATAGCGGCGTATCCGGCCATATCCTGGATAACGCCCTCTTCGACGGTCACTGTACCGGGGATTGCAAAGCTGTCATTTAAGCTGACCATGGCACTCTCCTAAGCATCGGATTGCAAGCAGCTGCTTGAACCAACATTGTATTTTACCAAAATGGAATGTCGTTTAGCCCGTTTCTGGGTGCGTACGGACGTTTGTGCGGGGCAAATTCGCTTACATGGCGACTCGCAAGCGTGAAAGTCACTTCCTGCGATGCTTGCGACGAGAAGCGTATGCGCTCCCCTTGCGGCTCTTGGCCTTGAGGCTGTCGAGCGCTTTGAGCTCATCGACTCCCTCGAACTGCGATTTCAGCTTGACGATCTGGTCGCGCAGTCGTGCGGCGTTCTCGAAGTCCATGTTCGAGGAGGCCTGCATCATCGACTCCTCGAGCGAAGCGATGATCTTGAGGATCTCGCCCTCGGAGGCATCTCCGAAGTCGGACCTGATGCTCTTGGCGAGCTCCTCCTCCGAAGCATCGTCATCGTTGAGGTACTGCATGATATCGGAGACGGCCTTGCGGATCGTCTGCGGCTCGATGCCGTTCTCCTCGTTGAAGCGCTTCTGGATCTCGCGCCTCCTGCGAGTCTCCTCCACCGCGCTCCTTATCGAGCCGGTAATCGTGTCGGCATACATGATCACCTGGCCGGAAACGTTGCGCGCAGCGCGTCCGATTGTCTGTATGAGGGAGCGGTTATTGCGCAGGAAGCCCTCCTTGTCGGCATCTAGAATCGCAACGAGAGAGACCTCTGGCAGGTCGAGGCCCTCGCGCAACAGGTTGATGCCGACGAGAACGTCGAACTCGCCCATGCGCAGGCCGCGAAGTATCTCTACGCGATCGATCGTGCCGGTGTCGCTGTGCATGTACTTCGCGCGAATTCCCTGGTCGATGAGATAGTCGGTGAGATCTTCCGCCATCTTCTTGGTGAGCGTGGTGATGAGGACCCGCTCGTTGCGCTCGGCGCGGATGCGCGCCTCGTTGATGATGTCGTCGATCTGTCCCTTCGACGGACGGATGTCCACCTCGGGATCGAGCAATCCCGTTGGCCTGATGATCTGCTCCACCCTCGCCTGGCTGACGCGCTCCTCGTAGTCACCTGGGGTTGCGGATACGTAGACGAACTGCGGGATGCGGTCCTCGAACTCGTCGAAGCGCAGTGGCCTGTTGTCCAGTGCGCTAGGAAGCCTGAAGCCATGCTCGACCAGCGTCACCTTCCTCGAGCGATCGCCCTCGTGCATACCCCTTATCTGAGGCACGGTGACGTGGCTCTCGTCTATGAAGCAGACGAAATCGTCTGGGAAGTAGTCGATGAGCGTGAAGGGCGCCTCACCGGGCTTCCTGCCGTCGAGATGACGCGAGTAATTCTCGATGCCGCTGCAGAAGAAGAGCGTTTGGAGCATCTCGAGGTCGTAGTTGGTGCGCATCTCAAGACGTTGGGCTTCGAGCAGCTTTCCCGCCTCCCTGAGCTCTGCGAGCCTCGAAGCAAGCTCCTCCTTGATGGTCGCGACCGCGTGGTCGAGCTTGGAGCGCTCCGTCACGTAGTGCGAGGAGGGCCAAATCGGGACCTTCTGATAATCGGAGAGCAACTCGCCCGTGAGCGAATCGAACTCGCATATCGTATCGATCTCATCGCCGAAGAACTCGATGCGCAGCGGGTTCTCCGCATAGGGCGGGAAGATATCGACGATGTCGCCGCGTACGCGGAACATGCCGCGCTGGAGGTCGTAGTCGTTGCGGTCGTACTGGATATCGATCAGCTGGTAGATGAGCTCGTCGCGATCTAGCGGCACGTCCTTGTCGAGGAAGACCGCAAGGCCCGCGTAGTCCTCGGGCGAGCCGATGCCATAGATGCAGGAGACCGATGCGACGACGATGATGTCGTTGCGCGAGAGCAGCGAGGCCGTGGCCTGATGCCTTAGCTTCTCGACCTCCTCGTTGATAGAGGAATCCTTCTCGATGAAGGTGTCGGTTGTGGGCACGTACGCCTCTGGCTGATAGTAGTCGTAGTAGGAGACGAAGTAGACTACGGCGTTTTCCGGGAAGAGCTCCTTGAACTCCGAGGCGAGCTGGGCTGCAAGCGTCTTGTTAGGGGCCATGACCAGCGCCGGCTTGTTGATGCGCTCGATGGTCTTGGCCATCGTGTAGGTCTTGCCCGAGCCTGTCACTCCGAGCAGCGTCTGGTAGCGCAGGCCATCCTCGATGCCCTTTACGAGAGCATCGATAGCCTGCGGCTGGTCGCCAGAGGGCTCGTAGGGCGAAACGACCTTGAAGCTCTTGTCCGAGCGACCCTGCGAGATGAACAGGCGCATCTCATCGCTCATGAGCCTGTATTGGTCCTTGCTCACCTTGCGCATCGTGTTGCCGCTGCTTTCCATCAACTCTCCCATTCGAACGCATCGGGATAGAGGGTCTCGTAGTAATCCTTGGCGCGATGGACGTCCCTGAGGTACTTCTTCGTCTCCCGAAACTCCACTGAATTTCGCACATCCGAATCGTTTTCGAGCCACTTGTCGACGTTGCCATAGCCTGCATTGTAAGCCGCGATGGCTGGATCCATCTCATGATATCGCTCCACCAGCGATCGCAGGTAGGCTGTGCCGAAATTGATGTTGGTCTCGGGGTCTGTGAGGTTCTCGAAGCTGTAGGCAGTCGCGTCTACGAGACCGGTGCGCTCGATGTCCTCGGCGGTGGTGGGCATGATCTGCATAAGCCCGACTGCGCCCGCAGATGAAACCGCCTCGGGTTCGAAATTGGACTCGCATTTGATCATCGCAGCGATCCAGTACGGATTGACATGGTAGCGATCTGCAGCCTCCTGGATCTGTTCCACGTAATCGAGCTTGAAGTAGAGGCGTTGGACGGAGGGCAAGACGAACCAGAACGCCAGGCAAAGGATTGCCAGCGCGATGATCATCTTGATGATTCTGCGTCCCATCGAACCCATTTGCGGTTTCTTCGTTCCCCCTTCGCAGCGCAGCGTACGCTAGCGGATCTGCGCCTCCATGCGATCCCTATACCATTGCGAGAGCTTCTCCCAAAGCTCATCCTCGGTGCCGACGTTCTCGATGACCGTATCGGCTATGGCGCGCAGCTCCTCGTCGCTCGCCTGCGCTTCGATGCGGGCCTTCGCGTCCTCGGCCGTCATGCCGCGCGCGATGGCTCGCTCGAGGCGCAGCTGCGCGGGCGCGCTGATCAGCAGCACCTCGTCTGCCATCTCGTTGAGGTCTACGCTCTTGTCGAGAAGCGGAACCTGCATTATGAAGACTCCCTTTGCCGGCATCTCGCCATAGTTGCGCATCACGGCAAAGGCGGTCTCGGCGATCGTGGGATGGAGGATCGCGTTGAGAGCCTCTGTATCCTCGGGTGTCTTGAAGGCCGCTTCGGCCAGCTTCTTGGTATCAAGGCACCCCTCTTCGTCGAAGATCTGCGAGCCGAACCTCTCGCCGAGCTTCGCCTTCATCGCAGGCCTGTTGCGAACATCGCGCGCGATATAGTCGAGATCGGCTACGGTGGCGCCCATCTCCATGAGCAACTCCGATGCCAGAGACTTTCCAGATGCGATTCCTCCACCAAGCACTACCGAATGCATTGGCCGCTCCTTTCGAATCAGGCGGAGATCACTCCGCCGCCTAGCAGCAAATCCGTTTCATTGTCTACGCCATCGCCATAGAAGACCGCGCTCTGACCGGGCGCGACTCCGGCAAGCGGCTCATCGAACTCCAGCCTCCACAAGCCATCCGAGAGCTCTGAGAGCGTGCCCTTCGCCGGTGTTTGCCTGTAGCGCGTCTTGGACTCGACGCGAAGGGCGCCCAATGGCTTCTCGATCGAGACCCAATTCACCCCAGTGACCGTGCATGAGCTCACGCCGCACTCCTCGGAAAAGCCCACGACCAGCCTGTTGCGCTCCACATCCTTGTCGATCACATAGTAGGGCTTCGGCGCGGCGAGGCCTATGCCCTTGCGCTGGCCGATGGTGAAGTTGAACAGGCCATCGTGACTTCCAAGGATACAGCCAGAGCGGTCGACGATGTCGCCGGGCGAGCAAACAACACCGTATCTCTTCAGAAAGTTCGCATAATCGCCATCTACTATGAAGCAAACGTCCTGGCTGTCGGGAGCATCGGCGCTCTCGAGACCGTGTGACTTTGCGATCTCGCGCACCTCTGACTTGCTCAGAGTACCAAGCGGGAGCAGCAGCCTTTCGAGCTGCTCGGGCTCGAGATTGTAGAGCACGTAGCTCTGATCCTTCTCGGGATGGCGCGCTTTCCTGATTGCGTTGCGCTCGCGCCCGAGACCATGCTCCACGATGGCGTAATGGCCGGTCGAGATGAATTTGCATCCGTTCTCGTCGGCCAAGCGCTGGGCCAAAGGGAACTTGATGGCCCTGTTGCACGATATGCAGGGGTTGGGGGTGAGCCCAGAGGCGTAATCCTTGGCGAATGCGGTCATGATCTCGCGCTCGAACTCATCTTCGATGTCGATGGTGAGATGCTCGATGCCGAGCTTGGAGCAGATCCTCTCGGCTCGCTGCGCCTCGCCAGCATGCGCTGGCGCGTAAGCGATGAAGGTGTAGCCGATCACCTCGTAACCGAATTCGAGCAGGCGCACTGCGGCCACGGAGCTGTCCACTCCCCCGCTCATAGCCAGCAATACCCTCTCCATCTGCATGCCCCAATCGTACGTCAAAGCGTCTCAAACGAAGGGAGCCGCTATGATGCGGCTCCCGGCGAATCTATAAGGTTTGCGCTGAAACTACTCTGCGCTCTCCTCGGCAGGAGCCTCCTCAGCCGGAGCTTCCTCCGCGGGAGCTTCCTCTGCGTGAGTCTCTTCCGCAACCTCGGCGACCTCGGCCTCAACAGCCTCTGCAGCCTCGACGACCTCGGCCTCGGCAGCCTCTGCAGGTGCGGGCTCCTCGGTCTTCGGGCTCTCCATCTCAGCAACCTCGATGGTGATGCCGAGGGTCTCGGCAGCTGCCTTCATCGACAGCGAGATGCGGCGGCGATTGACGTCAAGCGAGATGACCTTGACGGGAACCTTGTCGCCAACTGCAACAACCTGCGAAGGATGGTTGACGTGCTTCGGAGCCATCTCGGAGATGTGGACGAGTCCCTCGATGTTGTCGCCCAGGGCAACGAAGATGCCGAACGGAACGATCTTGGTGACGACGCCCTCGACGATTGCACCCTCGGGATAGGACTCGACGAGCTTGTTCCACGGATCCTCGGTGGTCTGCTTGAGACCCAAGGAGATGCGCTCGCGATTCATATCGACATCGAGAACGACGACCTCGACCTCGTCGCCGACCTTGACAACCTCAGACGGATGGTTGACATGGCTCCAGGAGAGCTCGGAGATGTGGACGAGACCATCGATGCCACCGAGGTCGACGAAAGCGCCGAACTCGACGATCGAGGAAACGACGCCGGGAAGGCGCATGTCCTTCTTGAGCTTGCTGAGGATCTCTGCGCGCTCGTTCTTGCGACCCTCCTCGAGGAGTACGCGCCTGGAGAGAACGACGTTGTTCCTGTTGCGATCCATCTCGATGACGCGAGCCTCGATGACGGTACCGAGATAGGCATCGAGATCCTTGACCCTGCGAAGGTCGACGAGGGATGCCGGGAGGAATCCGCGAAGGCCGATGTCGAGAATGAGTCCGCCCTTGACGACCTCGATGACCTCTCCCTCGACGTTCTCGCCGTTCTTGTACTTCTCCTCGATGTTGTTCCATGCACGCCTGTACTCTGCACGCTTCTTGGAGAGGACCAGACGGCCGTCCTTGTCCTCCTTCTGCATGACGAGAGCCTCGATCTTGTCGCCGATCTTGACGAGCTCGTTGATATCGAGGTCATCGCGGATGGAAAGCTCGCGAATCGGAATGACGCCTTCGGACTTGAAGCCGATATCGAGCGAGATCTCATCCTTCTCGATACCGATGACGGTGCCGGTTACGAGATCGCCCTCATCGAAGTCGACGATGGTGCCGTCGATCATCTGGGTAAGATCCTCGTCGCTGATATCGTCGAGCTGGAAAATGCTGGTGTTCTTGATCGCTGTCATGTTTGGACCCCTCTCAATTGGGGCCCCGGTCGTCGCTGTCATTCCCTATCGTAGAAAAGCGCTGCTGCGCTGCTCAAAATCTGAAATCACGTTGTCTCGGGGGCCTACATTACAAAACAAAACAATTATAGCGATTTGCGTTTATGCCACAAGGCAGTTTGCAAATAGCCAAATCCTTGAATCGGCTAAGCGGTTGGATATTAGCGCCACATCAATGAAGATGGCACCGACGCAGGGTCGATGCCATCCTTCAGCGTGCGTTCTTCGAGCTAGATTGGGAAATCAGCCGAGTTCGGAGATCTGGTTTTCGATGCGAGCGATCGAGCTCTCGGCGCTCTCGAGGTCTTCCCTGCTCTTGGCGATGACCTCGGGTGCCGCCTTTGCGAGGAACCCCTCGTTGGATAGCTTGCGATCGAGCTTCTCCTTCTCCTTGAGAAGCTTGTCGCGCTCCTTGGAAAGGCGCGTCCTCTCTGCCTCGAAGTCGACGAGACCCTCGAGCACGACGAATATCTCGAGGTCGTCGGTGATCATGGCGCTGGAGGCCTTCGGCTTCTCTGCGCTCGGAGCGATGGTCAGGTGCTCGACGTTGGCCATCTTGGCGATGAGGTCGCGCTGGGCCTCGAGGGATGCGCAAGCGTCCTCGTCCGCCTTGACCATAACCTCGAGACCGACCTTGTTGCCGATCTGGTATCTGGAGCGAACCGAGCGGACCGATGCGATGACCTGCCTGACGAGCTCGACCGACCTCTCGGCCTCATCGTCGACGAAGCGTTCGAGGCTGGCGAAGCTCGGCCACTGGGCGACCATGATCGACGGACCCTTGTCCTGGAGAGGCAGCTTCTGCCAGATCTCCTCGGTGATGAAGGGCATCATCGGATGGAGCATCCTCAGCGCCTGGTCGATGACGAAGATCAGGTTGCGCTGCGTTGCCAGACGCGTATCCTCCTCGCGCAGCCTGCCCTTCGAGAACTCGAGGTACCAGTCGCAGAGCTCGTTCCAGAAGAACTCGTAGAGCGCATGCGCGCTGCCCGCGAAGTCATAGCCATCCTTCTGCTCATCGAGGCGCTTGGCAAGGCCAGCGAGCCTGGAGAGAATCCACTTGTCGGCGTCGGTGAGGGCCTCGGGGCCTCCGGGCACGTAGCCCTCGAGGTTGCCGAGAACGAACCTCGCTGCATTCCAGATCTTCGTGGCGAAGTTCCTGGACCCCTCGAGCTTCTTCTCGTCGAACTTCATGTCCTGAGTGCCCGTGACCTGCAGCAGCAGGCCGAAACGCATTCCGTCGGCGCCGTAATCCTTGATCAGGTCGAGCGGGTCGATGCCGTTGCCGAGGGACTTCGACATGCGCCTGCCGATCTTATCGAGGACGGTCGGGTGGATGATGACGTCAGTGAAGGGAACGTCGCCGTCGCAGAAGTGCATCGAGCTCATGATCATGCGGGCGACCCAGAGGAAGATGATGTCGCGCGCAGTTGAGAGCACCTGCGTGGGATAGAAGTCCTCGCGATGCTCGAAGCCCTCATCGGGCCAGCCGAATGTAGCGAAGGGCCAGAGCTGAGAGGAAAACCAGGTGTCGAGAACATCCTCATCCTGGCGGACCTTGGCGCCGCAGACCGGGCAGGTATCGACATCCTCCTCGAGAGCGTCCATCCAGCCGCACTCGTCGCAGTAGAAGACCGGGATGCGATGCCCCCACCAAAGCTGGCGCGAGATGCACCAATCCCTGATGTTCTCCATCCACTGGAAGTAGACGTTCTCCCAGCGCTTGGGCGAGAAGGTGACGCGGCCGTCGCGCACGGCCTCGATGGCCGGGATCGCCAGCGGCTTCATGGAGACGAACCATTGGTCGGAGAGCCAAGGCTCGATTACGCTATGGCACCTGTAGCAGTGGCCGACGGCATGATCGTGATCCTCGATGTGATCGAGGAGCCCGAGCTCCTCGAGGTCGGCGATGACGGCTTCGCGAGCCTCATAGCGCTCGAGGCCCTCGTACTTGCCGCCGTTGGAGTTGACATGCGCGTCCTCGGTGAAGATGTTGATCTTCTCAAGGTTGTGGCGCTCACCCATCTCGAAGTCGTTCGGGTCGTGCGCAGGGGTGACCTTGACGCAACCGGTTCCGAACGAGGGGTCGACGTAATCGTCTGCGAAGACGGGAATCTCCTTGTTGACCAGCGGAAGCACGACCATCTTTCCGACGAGATCCTTGTAGCGATCGTCATCGGGATGGACTGCGACGCCGGTGTCGCCGAGCATGGTCTCAGGGCGCGTGGTGGCGACGATGATGTACTCCAGACCATCTACAGGCTCCACGAGCGGATAGCGGATGTGCCAGAGATGGCCGGCCTCGTCCTCGTGCTCGACCTCGTCGTCGGCTAGCGCTGTGGTGCAGCGAGGACACCAGTTGATGATCCTGTTGCCGCGATAGACCAAGCCGCTCTTGTACCAGTCGCAGAAGACGCGCCTGATTGCCTTGGCGTAGCCGTCGGCCATGGTGAACTGCTCGTTGTCGTAGTCGCAGGAGCACCCCATGCCCTTGAGCTGCTCGATGATCGTCGAGCCATACTCATCGCGCCACTTCCAGCACTCGTCGATGAAGCCCTCGCGACCAACGTCGAAGCGCGTCTTGCCCTCTTTGGCAAGCTTTTGCTCGACCTTGTTCTGCGTGGCGATACCGGCATGGTCGGTGCCTACGATCCAGCGCGTCGGATGGCCCTGCATGCGAGCCTTGCGGATCAGCGTATCCTGGATGGTGTCGTTGAGGGCATGGCCCATGTGGAGGGTGCCGGTGACATTGGGCGGCGGGATGACGATGGTGTAGGGGTCGAGATCGGGGTTGGCGTAGCCTCCGGCATCCCTCGAGAAGTATCCGCCGGCATACCAGGTATCGAAGATGCGCCCCTCGATCTCGGAGGGATCGTAGGTCTTGGGCATCCCAGCCTTGGATTGGACAACTTGCTTATCAGACATGAAACGTTCCTTTCAGGCTGGAATCTTTACGCCATCTTTGCTGTATTTCTCGACTTCGCTCTCCTTGCGGACGGCCTCCTCGGTGACGATGACCTCGGCCACGTCCTTCTGGCTGGGAAGCTCGTACATCACGTCCATGAGGACGTTCTCGCAGATGGAGCGAAGGCCACGAGCACCGGTGCCGTGCTTGAGCGCCTGCTCTGCGATCTCCCTAAGGGCGCCATCGGTGAAGGTGAGCTTGACGTCCTCGAACCCGAAGAGCTTCTGGTACTGCTTGACCAGGGAGTTCTTGGGCTCGGTGAGTATCCTCACTAGGCCATCGGCTGTGAGCTCCTCGACGTTGCAGATAACCGGGATGCGCCCGACGAACTCGGGAATCAGGCCAAAGCGCTGCAGATCCTCGGGAAGGGCCTTCGAGAGGATGTTGGAGTTCGCCTCAACCTGCTGCCCCCTGACCTCTGCGCCGAAGCCAACGCCACCCTCGCCGACGCGGTTCGCAATGATCTTGTCGAGCCCGACGAACGCGCCGCCGAAGATGAAGAGGATGTTGGTGGTGTCGATATGGATGAGCTCCTGATGCGGATGCTTCCTGCCGCCCTGCGGAGGAACTGCCGCATCGGTTCCCTCGACGATCTTGAGGAGCGCCTGCTGCACTCCCTCGCCGGAGACGTCGCGAGTGATCGAGAGGTTCTCCGACTTCTTGGCGATCTTGTCGATCTCGTCGATGTAGATGATGCCTATCTGAGCGCGGTCGATGTCGAAATCAGCCGCGGTGATCAGCTTGAGCAGGATGTTCTCGACGTCCTCTCCAACGTAGCCCGCCTCGGTCAGCGCCGTGGCGTCCGCAATGGCGAAGGGCACCTTCAGGATGCGCGCGAGCGTCTGCGCCAGAAGGGTCTTGCCGCTTCCAGTGGGCCCGAGCAGCAAGATGTTGCTCTTGGAGAGCTCGACATCATCGTTGCCCTGCTCCATGCATATGCGCTTGTAGTGGTTGTATACGGCAACCGAAAGCGCCTTCTTGGCGGTATCCTGTCCGATGACGTACTTGGAGAGCTCTTCGAGGATCTCGGTTGGAGTGGGCAAGTCATTGAGGATCGACTTGACCGTTGCGCTCTTGCTGTCATCTGCCTTGAGATGCGCGGGCTCGTTGCCCAGATCGACCATCTCGAAGCAGAGCTTAAGGCACTCGTCGCAGATGAAGGTGTCGCCCGAACCTACGAGCTGATGAACCTCCTCCTGCGACCTGCCGCAGAAGGAGCAGTGCATATCCTTGCCCGAATTGCCGTAGTTGCTCATTCGCGTTCCCTATCCTGCATGCTTGCGTCCTTCGCAAGGTTGCGAGCTGGATTAATTCCTATCGGCATCGCTCGAGATGATCTTGTCGACGATGCCGTAAGCGAGCGCCTCCTGCGCGGACATGAAGTTGTCGCGCTCGGTGTCGGCGTTGATCTTGTCGATATCCTGGCCGGTGTGCTTGGAGAGGATTCCGTTGAGCTGCTTGCGGCAATACTCGATCTCGCGCGCGACGATGGCGATGTCGGTCTGCTGACCCTGGGCGCCACCGCTCGGCTGGTGGATCATGACCCTCGAGTTGGGCAAGGCGCATCTCTTGCCGGGAGCGCCTGCTGCGAGGAGCACGGAGGCCATCGAAGCGCACTGGCCGATGCAGATCGTCGAGACGTCGGGCTTGATGAACTGCATGGTGTCGTAGATGGCCAGACCCGCGGTGACGACTCCGCCGGGCGAATTGATGTAGAGGTAGATGTCCTTCTCGCTGTTGACGCTCTCCAGATGGAGGAGCTGCGCCACGACGGTGTTGGCGACGTGATCGTCGATCTGCTCGCCAAGGAAGACGATCCTCTCGTTGAGTAGGCGGGAGTAGATGTCGAAACTGCGCTCTCCCCTAGGCGATTCCTCGATTACGTAAGGAATAAGTGCGTCCTTGATGTCGTACATGCTCTATCTCCTATCCTAGGCGCGCCGGATGTGACTCCGGCGCGATCCATTAATACCTATCTTTGATCGTGACGATCGATCGGCCGCGCCTGTGGGCAGATAGGCCTTGTCGAAACGTCTCGCTATGCCTCGGCGGGCTCGGCAGGCACCTGCTCGGAGGCGTCCTCGACAGCCTCGGCGATGGGCTCTGCGGACTCCTCGACGACCTCGCCGTCGATCTCGGCCTCATCCTCGCCGCTGTAGGTGATCTTCGCGTTGGCGACGAGCCACTTGGCGGCCATGTCGCGGATGATGGTCTCGCGCAGCTCGGAGAGCCTCTTCTCGTTCTTCCAGGAATCGAGGATGTCCTGCGCGTTATCGACCTCGGAGATGAAGAGCTGCTGGAGGATGTCGTCCTCGCTGACGGTCATCTCCTCGTGGCGGATGACGGCGTCGATGGCGAGATTCTGCTTGGCGAGCAGCAGACCCTGCTCCTCGACCTCCTTGTTGAAGTCCTCTGCGGTCTTGCCAGTGCTCTCAAGGTACTGATCGAGGCTCACGCCCTGGCTCTCGAGGGTGTTGAAGAAGTTCCTGAGAACGTGCATGTTGCAGTCGTTGATGTAGGTCTCGGAGGGCTCGCCCTCGAGGCGCTCGGCGAGGGTGTCGAGAACCGCAAGCTGCCTGTCGTTCTCATAGCGCTCCTGCTTGCCTGCGATGATCGACTGCGCGATCGTGGCGCGAAGCTCGTCGACGGTCTCGTATTCGGCGGTCTTCTTGACCCACTCGTCGGTGATCTCGGGCTGGGTCTTAGCATGGATCTCCTTGACGGTGATGAATGCGTCGACCATGGCGCCAGGATATGCATCGCCGATGCCGACCTCTTCGCTGGTAGCGGTGATCTTCTTCTCGACGCCGATCTCGGCTCCGATGATCTCGGTGTCAAGCGTGGGCTTGGTGCCGTTGCCGACCACGATGGTCCTGGTCTCGAACGAGCCTTCAGGGAGTTCCTTGCCATCGAGTTCGACGCGCTGGGAATACTGGACGATGTCGTCATTCTCCACGGGGCGCTCGACTTCCTTGAGCTCGATGTAGTAGGACCTGAGGACCTCGAGCTGCTCGTCGATCTCTTCCTCGGTGGCGTTCAGCGGATCGAGGGTGACCTCGACGGGCTCATAGGAGCTGAGCTCGAGGACGGGCTTGACCTCGATGGTGAAGCTGTAGACGAAGTCCTTGCCGGCTTCGACCATGAACTCCTCGTCGCCGAACTCGAAGTTGCCGAGGGAGACCATGTCCGAATCGTCGACGGACTGCTCGGCAGTCGCGTTGATCAGATTGCCGGTGGCCTGAGAGGTGAAGTACTCTGCTCCGAAGTTGGAATTGAGCACTGCGCGGGGCGCCTTGCCCTTGCGGAAACCTGGAATGCGAGCGCTCGCGTTCACCTCTTTGTATACGCTATCGATCGCCGCGTCGACCTCGTCGGCGGGAATGGTGATCGTAAACTTGACTTTGTTGTCCTCTAGTCTCTCATAGGTCTTTTCCAACGTTATTCCAACTTTCTTTCTCCCGGGTCCCGCTGCTTGGGGCCCATTGACCATTACTGCAGGTGAACATTCAAATATTACATCAAGGCTCTATGCGCGCCGCGGCGTTCTTCGACAATCGCGCATAAAACCCGTGTAGCCGATTTCCTAGGGCTTGTAGACGATTTCCTTGTGGAATTTTCGGATCATCTCGAGCGTCGCATAGGCCTTGTCGAAGGAAACTCCGAACTTTGCCTCGATCTCCTTGAAGATGTCGCTTTGCACGTTGATGCTGAAGACATCCTGGCCGATGTTGGTGCAGGCTGCCTGTCTCATTGCGCGCTTGATGTCCGCGATGGGATACTTGCCGTCGAGAAGGATCTCGAGCCTGCGCTCGAGCAGATATGCCAGCCATGCCACGAGGAAGTACTCCTGGACGCCCTTGTAGGTCCAGTACTCCGTGACGTTCGAGGAGATGTCGGACTCCGGCGCCGCGAACGCCTTGCCGATCTTGGAGAGGCTGTGGTAGCGCCTGACGATGACCGCATCGGGAACGTCGATCTCGGTGGTGGCGATGGCGATGTAGCCGTCGAGCATCGTGTTCTTCGAAAACGCCTCGGAATCGAAGCTGAACAGCTGGTTGCCGGCTCCGCTGCCGCCACTTCCGTTCATGACGGAGATGTAGCGCTTCATCTCGGGATAGTTGTCGAGATCGTACTTGTTGGGATGAGCGAGGAAGTCGACGATGTCCTTCTCGCGGCGCTGAAGCGCCTTGGCTGCGCTGTAGGAGGTCCACATCGAGATGATCTTCTCGGGGATCACGCAGTCGCCGATCTCCCTGTTGGCTACGAAGCTCTTGTATTTGAAGGTGCCCGAATCGTTCCAACGATAGCCCTCGTCATCGAGGATCCTGTTCTGGATCTCGGCCGAAACATTGCCGATGTTACGGCCGACGACGTAGCCGTTGCCGGATTCGTAGATCGACTGGAGCGACGAGTTAGAACCATATCCGGTGTCGGAGGTGATGACGATCTTGTTGAAGCCGTGCGACTTCTTCATGGCCTCGATCTTCCTGATGAGGTCGGGGGTGTCGTTCTTGCCCTCTGGGAAGAGCACGAAGCCGATAGGGTTCCTCTCCTTGTCCATCAGCAGGCCGTGGTGGACCATGATGAGCTTGTTGGGGGTCTTCTGGCCGAGCCCCGTGATCATCGGACGACGCGACGTGGAGTTGAAGCGGTAGCTCGTGATCTCCATCGAGGCGACCTTCTCCTTTGGCGGCTTGCCCTTGGAGAGCACTTTGCACACGTGATTCTGGAGCTCCTCCTGCAGCGGGATGAGAGGCTCGAGGTTCTTGAGCTTGAACTTCGAGGCCGAGCTGGGGGCGCCGAAGAGCGGCACCTCGCTCCTGCCCATGTCCTTTTCGGAAAGCGGCAGGAAGAACTCGGAGTAGACGAAGTGCCTCAGGCTCTGGGTGACGGTCTTGGCGAAGACCGGATCGGGGATGTTCTTCTCGATGAACGAATCGATGCGCAGCGAATCGTAGATGGCCTCAAGGAAGAAGTAGCCATAGTTCAGCGCCTTCTTGGCCTTGGAGTTGGGAAGGTTCATGTTGATGGCCAGCTCGACTTCCTTGGAGGCCGAATCGAGGCTCATCTTCTTCGCGTGCTCCTTGAGCTTCTCGATGGCATCGGGATCCTCGGCGAGCAGCTCCGAGAGCTCTCCGCACTTCTTGATGATCCTCTGCTTGATCTTCTGGTTCTCATCGCGATAGCTCTCGACAATGTATACGAGCTCGCGCTTCGAGGTCTTGCTCTTCTTGATCGCTACGAACATACAATCGTTCCTTACCGTGAATGTATTACATCGCAGTACATATAATAGCGTAATTCGAGAAAAAGCGAGAGGTACTTTTCGATGACTTTTGTCAAACGAGCGTGATGAAATGGTAACTATTCACCAATTAAGGTTGACAAGCAAATACAATTGTAAGTTTGC
>JAILQZ010000074.1 GCA_024698685.1 bacterium | reverse complement strand
TCGCCCTTCGGGAGGTTCTTGACCTTCTCGACGATGACGGAGCCCTCGAAGCCTGCGTTGGATGCGATGACGCGAAGCGGTGCCTCGATGGACCTGCGGATGATGTCGACGCCAACCTTCTCATCGGCGTTTGCGCACTCGACGTCGTCGAGGCACGGGATGGCGTTGATCAGAGCGACGCCGCCGCCACTGGTGATGCCCTCTTCGACGGCTGCGCGGGTAGCCTGCAGGGCATCCTCGATGCGGGACTTCTTCTCCCTGAGCTCGACCTCGGTTGCAGCTCCGACCTTGATGACGGCAACGCCGCCGGAGAGCTTGGCCATGCGCTCTTGCAGCTTCTCCCTGTCATAGTCGGAATCGGTGCGCTCGATCTCGGCATGGATCTGCGCAATGCGAGCCTGGATGGCGAACGGGTCTCCGTTGCCTCCGACGATGGTGGTGGACTCCTTATCGACCTTGACGGTCTTGGCAGCGCCGAGCTGGTCGATGGTAGCGGCATCGACCTTCATTCCCAGCTCCTCGGAGATGACCTCTCCACCGGTTACGATTGCGATGTCCTCAAGCATGCGCTTGCGACGATCGCCATACCCAGGTGCCTTGACGGTAACAACCTTGAGGGTTCCGCGCAGCTTGTTGAGAAGCAGCGTTGCAAGGGCCTCGCCCTCGACGTCCTCGGCGATGATGAGGAGCGGGCGGTTGGCCTGGACGAGCTGCTCGAGCAACGGAAGGAGATCCTGGATCGAGGAGATCTTCTGGTTGCAGATCAGGATGTAGGGGTTCTCGAGGATGGCGATCATATGCTCCATGTCGGTTGCCATGTAGGGCGAGAGATAGCCGCGATCGAACTGCAGGCCCTCGACGGTCTCGATATCGATGCCGAAGGTGTTCGAATCCTCGACGGTGATGACGCCGTCGTTGCCGACGATGGCCATGGCCTCGGCGATCTTGTCGCCGATCTCGCTATCGCCTGCGGAAATCGTTCCGATGTTGGCGATCTGCTGCTGGCTGGTGACCTCGGTGGAGTTCATCGCGACATCCCTGACGACCGCGTTGACGGCCTTCTCGATTCCGCGGCGGACAGCCAGCGGATTTGCTCCGGCGATGACGTTGCGAAGGCCCTCGTTGACGATGACATCGGCGAGAAGCGTTGCGGTGGTGGTTCCGTCGCCAGCTACATCGTTGGTCTTGACGGCAACCTCGCGAACCAGGGTGGCGCCCATGTTCTCTACGGGATCCTCGAGTTCGACTTCCTTGGCGACGGTTACGCCGTCATTGGTGATGGTAGGCGCACCGTAGGGGCGCTCAAATGCCACGTAACGGCCCTTGGGACCAAGGGTGACCTTGACTACGTCGGAAAGCTTGGTGACGCCTGCTGCAAGAGCAGCGCGGGCATCTGCGTTGTACTTGATGTTCTTTGCCATGACTGGACTCCGTTCCCCTTAGTTCTGATAGACGCCGTAGATGTCATCGGCGCGGAGGATGATGTACTCGACACCATCGACGTCGATTTCGGTTCCGCCGTACTTGCTGTAGATGACGACATCGCCCTCGGAAACGCCGGGCTTCACGAGGTTGCCGCTGTTATCGAGCTTGCCCTCTCCCACTGCGACGACAACGCCACGCTGAGGCTTCTCCTGTGCGTTGCTCGAAAGATACAGACCGGACTTGGTCATCTGCTCGGCCTCATCCTGCTTGATGATGACCCTGTCTCCCAATGGCTTGAGATTCATTGATGCTACCTCCTATTGTCTTTGCATTCGTTACAGAATCCCTGTAAGCAGTCTCGGCCTTAGATTGTTAGCACTCTTGGGCTAGGACTGCTAATCTGTTCACTTTGCAGTATGAAGCTAATGGAATGAACGTGCAACGATTATGCGAACTTTTCTGTAAGCGTCGCTCCTGCGCCGAGAGCGGAGCAGTCATACGGCAAGGTTCCTGGTCAACTTGCAAATACGGCCTCAGCTAGACGCCGAGGCCGTCAACAATGTCTATCGGATAGAGCCATTTAGCCATTCTTGGAGTGCTTGCGCTCATGGATGATGCGAAGCCCGTCGAGGGTCAGCAAGCCATCGGCGTAATCGATTGTGCGAGATATAGGAAGCATCAGCTGATGATAGCCGCCTGTAGCCACAACCGTGGCATCGCAGCCCATCTCGGCCTTGATGCGGTCGACAAGACCATCAATCCTGTCGACTTCGCCAAATGTGAGGCCAGATTGGACGGCTTCTGTTGTCGAGCGGCCAATGGCATGCTCGGGAACCTTGATGTCTATCGATGAAAGCCTGGCTGCATGCGAGAACAGCGCCTCGGCGGAGACTCGCAGACCGGGGGCGATGATGCCTCCGAGGAAGGCTCCCTCGTCATCGATCGCCTCGATGTTCGTTGCCGTGCCGAGGTCGATGACGATCACCGGCGCGCCGTATTTTGCAACAGCAGCGACAGCATCGCATATCCTATCAGGACCGATCTCCTTGCGGTTCTCGTACTTGACGGGAATCCCATAATCCTCGGCCGCATTGACGATGTCGACACTTCCGCCTTCCCCGATCAGGAATTCTAGTGCTTCGACCCACGACAGAGTTAACATAGGGACGACGCTGGAAACTATCGCCTCGGTGACGAAGAGCTCGCCATGGCCCTTGAGCTTGATCAGGGAATTGATCTGCACGAGTAGCTGGTCGGACGTAGCCTTGCTATCCGACTCGATGCGCCAGCTGGCGCGAAGCTCCTGACCATCGTAGATTCCGACGGCCGTCTGGGTATTGCCGATATCGACTGCCAGTAGCATAGCAACAACCTATCTGCAGAAGCCGCGACGCTCGAACTTGGGCTCGCAGCTGATGTTGATTCCAAGCGATTTGTATATCTTCTCGTCCGCGGGCGAGAGTA
>JAILQZ010000030.1 GCA_024698685.1 bacterium | reverse complement strand
GGGCGGCGGCTGCGTGCGTGAGGCGAACGAGGGGCGGCCCCTTGCGGAACCGCCCCTTTCGTGCTGTGTTGGCGAATTGCCGTGCTGCGCTGGACGCGAAGCCCTCGACGACTAGCCCATCTCCTGCTCGGTGCGGCGGATGAGGTCGTTTTGGCTCTCCTCGGCCTGCTCGACGAAGAACGCGGAGAATCCAGCGACGCGGACGACCAGGTCCTTGTAGGCTACCGGATCCTCCTGGGCCGCCTTCATCGTGGCGGAGGAGACGAAGTTGAGCTGGATCTCCATGCCATCGTAGTCGAAGAAGTAGGTCTCGATGAGGTCGCGGACCTTGCCCTTGGTCTCGTCGTTGGCGATGACGTTGTGCCCGAACTTCATGTTGAGCATCGTGCCGTTGGAGTAGTCGTAGCAGTTGTAGCTGCTGATCGACTTGAGCACTGCGAGCGGGCCGTTGACGTCGCGGGTCTGGACGCCGGAGATTCCGTCGGCCAGGGGTTCGCCGGTGTAGCGGCCGTCGGGGGTTGCCCAGGTCATCGAGCCGAAGACGACGTTGCAGGTTACCGGGTAGGTTCCGGCGTGGAACCTGCCGTTGAGCGACGGCTGATCGTTGACGACATCCGCGAAGGACTGGAACGCCCAGCGACCGAACTCGTCAGCGTAGGGATCGCCGTTGCCGAAGTGCGGGCAGTCGTTGACGATGGCAGCGTGGATCTCCTGGCTCTTGGGGGACTGCCAGTTGTCCATCATCGCGTCGTAGAGCTCGCGGGTGGTGTAGCGCTTGGTGTCGAAGCACAGGTACTGGATGGCGGCGAGGCAGTCGGCGATGTTGCCGGTTCCAATCGAGGAGACGCCGACGTTGGTGTACTTGGCGCCGTTGTCGGTGACATCGCGGCCGCACTCCATGCAGCCCTCCATGGCGGCCGAGACGATCGGCACCGGGAGGTTCCACCTGACTACGTACTGGTACGCCGAGGTGCAGTCGAACTGCCAGCTCATGAAGAACTTGAGCTGCTTGATGTAGGCTTCCTTGACCTGCTCGATGTTGGTCATCTCATAGAGATAGCCGGTGGAGAGGCCGGTCTGGACGGGCTCCGGGAATCCGGGGAAGCGGAACGGATGGAGGCCGTTGTTGATCGCATGGATGAACGCCGCGACGATGTTGACGTAGGTCTCGGTTCCGGTCGATCCGCACTGCGGCCACTCGTTGCCGGTTCCGCCGGGCTCGACGCATCCGACTGCGGAGTAGTCGCGCGCATCCTCGAGGGTGAATCCGCGGCTCTGGAGCGCGGGGATGATGACCTTGTCGTTCTCGAATGACGGCAGGCCGGAGACGCGGCTGATCGTGCGGAAGATCTGCTCCCACAGCTCGTCGCTCATGTTGTCATGGACGCGCATGGCGATGCAAGGCTGGGTGATGATCAAGCGCTCGGTGGAGCGCAGCGCGAAGAACGTGCAGGCGTTGGTGGCGTCGTTGCCATCGCGGTCGACGCCTCCGATGGTGGCGAGCTGGCCGGTTCCATAGCCCGGGCCCGAACGGGTGGCCATGTGGCTCCAGGGCTTGTTCATCTCGGCGAACTTGAGGTACCAGAGGTCCATGAGCTCCTGGCCCTTCTCCTCGTCGATGAGTCCGGCGGCCAGGTCGCGCTCGTAGTACTTGATGAAGTACTGGTCGATGCGGCCGATCGAGATGCCGTGGAGCTGGGCGTCCATCGAGCAGCAGAGCTGGTAGAACCAGACGGACTGCATGGCCTCGAAGTAGGTGCGTGCGGGATACCTGGGCACGCGGGCGCAGGTCTCGGCGATGAGTTCGAGCTCGGCCTTGCGCTTGGGATCCTCGCAGACCGCTGCCTTCTCGAGGGCAAGGTCTGCGTAGCGCTGCGACCAGTTGATCGCACCGTCGCATACGAGGACGATCGCGCGATAGAAGTTGTACTTGTTCATGTTATCGCGGATGCCGTCCTTCTCGTACTTGTCGACGTAGCCCTGGGCCTCGTCGCGGATGCCCTGCAGGCCCACCTTGAGGACCCTGTAGTGGTTGGGGACGAAGTGGCCGGTGGGGGAGACGCAGGGCGCCGGGCCGAACATGGTGACGCCGTTGCCGAAGCTCTTCCTGAAGCCGTCGGGCAGGTATTCCGCAACCTGAGCGGAGATGCAGTTCTTGATCCAGTAGTCGACGGTCTCGGCGACGTACTCACGGTCCTCATCGCTGATGAGATAGGGGTCTACGTCGCGGGTTCTGATAGATCCTGAGACAACCTCCTCCTCGATCCAGTCGGCCGAGTTCTCGGGATACATGGCGGCGCCGCGGTAGTTGGGCGCGTGGCCTCCCACGAAGAGCTCGTGGTCGTGGATGTCGATGTCCAGGTTGTCGCAGATGTACTTGAATGCCTTCGCGCGCAGAAGGATTCCGTTGAGTGCAGGATTGTTCATGTAGAACTCGGTCAGCAGCTTGTAGCGGCTGATGTTGAGTTGCGGCTGAGTCGTCCTGACCATCTCGCGGATCATCTTCACGCGATCGGACACGGGCTTCATCTCGTACATTTTCCCTCCAATGCTTCTTCTTTGATTCTTCCGACAATGACTTTGGCTGCGCACGGCAGATAGGCCGCCTCGCGCATTCCGCTTGAGACGGATGTATCGTCGCACATTGCTACTCGCTGACAATTATAGAAAAGAATCAAGTACAATAGCTAGAAAAGATGGATTTTTAAGACAAATCCACATTTACTATTTCGTACTTTTGCCGTTTTGCCAGGCATTAGAATGGTTCATACAAATGTAAGTTCTTAATCGGAACAGCTCGTCTGGGACAGTCCGATGGGCGAGAGAGCTTGAAAGGAGCCTTGCATGTACAAGTTCATTCCGGTGAGCGACCGCATGATGACCCTCAGGAACAGGATCCGCGATCGCGTGATCGAGATCGACGCGGAGTCTGCGCTTCTCATGACCGAGGCCGACAAGGCCGCCGGCCCGATGCTTCCATACCTCAAGCACGCCAAGCACATGCGCGCGATCCTCGAGGGCAAGACGGTGCGCATCGAGGACGAGGAGATGCTCGTCGGCAACATGGGCAAGAACTTCTGCGGCGCCGTCGTCAACCCAGTGTGGGAGGGCGCGGGCATGGGCTACCGCAACGTAGTCACCGGCAACTGGAAGCTGCGCGAGGATGGCTATTACCACAACTCGGGCGATACCGGCTGCTACCTGAAGATCCATCCCGATGAGGTGGAGAAGTTCAAGGGCATCGCGGAGTACTGGCAGGGCAAGACCCTCAACGACATCATCATGGCCTCGGCATATCCCGAGAGCTACAAGGAGGTCTGCAGGACCGGCGGATCGCCGTGCGGAGACGCGATGCCGATCATCATGCTGCCCGCCGGCCACCTCACCCCTGGCTATCCGAAGATTGTCAACCGCGGATTCGGCTCTATCCTCGACGAGGCCAAGCAATGGCTCAAAGACAATGACCTCAACCTGATGGGGGAGAACACCGACAGGTTCATGTTCTACAGCGCCGTCGTCGACGTGTGCGAGGGCATCATCAACGTAATCGGCCGCTACGGCGACGAGGCGGAGCGCAAGGCCGCCGAGTGCACCGACGAGGCCCGCAAGGCCGAGCTCCTCGATATGGCGGAGTCGCTGCACTGGATCGCGCGCGGACCGGCTCGCACCTATCGCGAGGCCTGCCAGCTCGCCCTCTTCTACGCGCAGTTCCTCTTCACCGAGTATCAGCGCGACATCGGCTCGATGGGCCGCTTCGACCAGTACTCTTGGCCGCTTCTCAAGAAGGACCTCGAGGAGGGCAGGCTCACCGAGGAGCAGGCGCAGGAGATCACCGACTGCTTCTTCCTTAAGATCAACATGTTCTATGGCGGAGGCGACGGCCCGATGGGCCAGATCACCGGCATCGGCAACACCTACCTGCACACCACCATCGGCGGCGTCGATCCCGATACCGGCGAGGATGCCACCAACCTCGTCTCCTACATGACGCTCGCGTCGATGGCGCGCATGCAGCTGCACGACCCCACCATCTCGTTGCGCGTCAACAAGAACACCCCCGATGAGATGTGGGAGACCGCCATCGAGGTCAACCGCATCGTAGGCGGACTGCCGTTGTTCCAAAACGACGAGGAGATCATCCCCGGCATCATCCGCGAGCTCGGCTTCGAGCTGCGCGATGCGCGCGACTACGCGATCATCGGCTGCCAGGAGATCACCGGCCAGGGCACCGACTACGCATGCGCAAACGGCGTCATCCCGCCGAACACAAACCTGCACTACTCGGCGCTGCTCACCATGGCCATCAACGACGGTTGCAACCCGTTCAACAACGAGCAGAGCTCGCTGCACACTGGCTTCCTCTACGAGATGACCGACATCGAGCAGGTGAAGCAGGCGTGGTTCGACATGTCGCTGTACGTGCTGAAGGCCGTCATGGGCATGAACAACTACTGCGAGTACATCATCCAGCACTACCATCCGCACACGATCCTCTCGCTGTCGATGCTGGGCTGCATGGAGACCGGCACCGACTGCACGTGGGGCGGCTGCAAGTACAACGAGTACGGCGGCACCGCGACTGGCCTGGCCACCGTTGCCGACTCGCTCTCGGCGATCAAGTACATGTGCTTCGACAACGATTTCTGCACCACGCGCGAGCTCTATGACGCATGCATGGCCAACTGGGTCGGTTACGAGGAGCTGCAGTCGAAGATCATCAATGACGCGCCGCACTTCGGCAACGCCGATCCCGAGGCCGATGCGATGATGGACTATGTCACCGACGCGTACTACCGCATGTGCCAGCAGATCTACAGCAAGCGTGCGAAGATCTTCAAAGCCGGCCTCTACGGCGCGTCCGACCACGTGGCGCAGGGCTATGTGACCTGGGGAACGCCAGACGGCCGCGTCCATCCCGACCCGATCGCCGATGGCGCGTCGCCCTGCCAGGGCCGCGACCACAACGGGCCGACCTCGGTTCTCTCCTCGGCGCTGGGCTATCGCCACACCAAGTTCATGGATGGCATGGCGCTCAACATCCGCATCCACCCGAGCTGCATCAGCAACCAGGAGGGCATCGAGAAGCTGCGCGACATGACCAAGGCCTACCTCGACAACGGTGGCATGGAGGTCCAGTACAACGTGGTTTCGAGCGATACGATGAGGGCTGCGCAGGCCGATCCCGATGCGTACCACAACCTGGTCGTGCGCATCGCGGGTTACTCGGCGTACTTCGTCGAGCTGAGCTTCGACCAGCAAAACGACCTGATCTCCAGGACGGAAAACGTATTCTAGCGGGGAAAACGCCGCGCGGTTAGCTGCGCGGCCAGCCTGCCTGCGGCATTTCGCCGCGAGCTATAGAGGCTTCAGCGGCACCCCGCGCGCTACAGCGCGTCGGTGTCGAGCCAGATGGTGAAGGGACCGTCGTTTTCGAGTGTGACGAGCATGTCGGCACCGAAAGCGCCGGTCTCTACCTTTGGCACGTCCTTGCGCGCAAGCTCCACAAAGTACTCGTAGAGGCGCTCGGCCTCGTCGGGCGCGCACGCGTTGGTGAACGACGGGCGGTTGCCCTTCTTGCAGTTCGCGTAGAGGGTGAACTGCGAGACGATCAGCACCTCGCCGTCGATGTCGGTCAGCGAGAGGTTGGTCTTGCCCTCGGCGTCCGCGAAGATGCGCATCTTGAAGATCTTCGACCAGATCTTCTCGGCCTGCTTCTCGGTGTCGCCTTCGCCCGCGCCCAACAGGATCAGGTAGCCCTTGCCGATGCTGCCGACGACCTCGTCGTCGATCTTGACGCTTGCTGACGAAACGCGTTGGATGAGAGCCCTCATTGATGCCCTTTCGTGCCGATTGTGTGGAATTAAGTGATATCCTTTATTACATCATAGCAATAGTGCTCGGCGGGCGCGCGGCGATGCGCTGGCTGGGCGGAAAGGGGCGAACCATGGAGCTTCAACAGGTTATTAAAGAGCGCTTCTCAGTGCGCAGCTTCTCCAACAAGCCAGTCGAGGAAGAGAAGATCCAGAAGATCCTCGAGGCGGCCAAGCTGTGCCCGACTGCGGCGAACAAGCAGCCGCAGGTGGTCTATGTGCTGCAGAGCGAGGAGTCGATTGCGAAGATCAACGAGCTGAGCCCGTGCATCTACGGCGCGAAGACCGTCTTCATGATCTGCTACGACAAGGACAAAGCCTGGAAGAGCCCGTTCATCGAGGGCATGGATTCCGGCTACATCGACACGTCTATCTGCTGCGACGAGATGATGCTGACCGCGTGGGACGAGGGGCTGGGCTCGTGCTGGCTGCTCTTCTTCAACCCGATCGAGACCGCCGAGGCGTTCGGCCTGCCGGACAACATCGTGCCCACGGCGCTGCTGCCCGTCGGCTACTACGCGGACGACACCGAGCCCGCGCCGCCGCACTCGATCTACAGGCCGATGGAGGAGATGGTCGTCAGGCTGTAGCGCCGCGCGAGGCTGCGGCTGCGGCGCTACCTGCGCTGCAGTCCCTCCCAACATCTCAACTAGAAGGGCTCCGGCGATTGTCGGAGCCCTTTGCTGTGGCGGTGCTGCAAAAAAACAAAGTTGTGCACGATTTTCGGGTTTTGTTCGAATCCAGATGCAGAAATTTCAAGTTGTGCACGATTATTTAGCGACGATTCGAAAATCTGGCGCCTACCTCAGCAAAACCGCAGGTCAGAGGGGTTGTCCGTTTTTACGATAGCAATGCGTCGTCGAATAATCGTGCACAATCGCAAATAATTGCACCGCGTTGGCGAAATAACGCCGAAATCATGCACAAGTCGATTTTTTTGCAGCAGCGAGGCTGCGGGACAGGCGAATCATCTCGAAACGTTGCGCCCCATCTCCCGGTCGCAGGGAATGGGGCGCATTTTTGCTGGATTGGGGTGTGGACGAGGCTGGTTGGCCTAACCGCTAGTTCTTGATCTTGACGTTGACGATGTAGGGGTTCTCGCCGAGCTCGAGCGGCGCGAACAGGTTCTTGACCAGCTCGAGCGACTGCTCGTTGGCCTTGTCCACCAGGCCCGAGGCCTTGGCGCGCTCGAGGGCGGAGAGGCGCGCGAGCTTCTCGGCTTCGGCCACATCCTCCTTCTTCGACCAGTTGAACAGCGCCCAGTTGCTGTCGTAGAAAACCAGCGAATCCGGGTCGAGCGTCACGCCGAGGATGTCGGCGGATGGCAGCGTGACCGTGATCGTGCGGCCGGTTTGCTCGATTACCGCGTCCTCGAAGTTGATGCCGGCGCGCACCTCGGCCTCGTACTTCATCGTGAAGCCCTTCTTGGTGATCCATTTGAGGTCGATGAAGCGGCTGCTGACGTTTTCGTAGCGCTCTTCGGCGACGATGTCGAGCTTGGTGGTGGCGAGCTCGCTGCAGTTGACGAGCTCTTCCTTGAGGACGACGACGGAGATCTCGGTGGTGGGGTTGAGGACGTAGCGGTCGATGGCGATCGCGCCGACGGCACCGATGACGATGCCGATGATCAGCATGATGAACAACGACTTCAGCGAGCGCCTCTTGACGGGCTTGGCTTCCGACGGGTCCTTGTCTTTGCGCGCCATTGCGCTTCCTTTCGAGGGGCTGGAGGGGTGGAGGAGGTTGGGCTGCTGCCGAGGCTGCGGCGTTTCCGGGGCTGCTGCCGGGGCAGCGATGGCGGCGCTCAGCGGCGCCGGCGCGCCGGCTCCTACCAGCCGCCGAGCTTGCGGTTTGCCTCGATGTCGCGCTCGCGGACCTGCTTCGCGTACTCCTCAACCTGCCATGCGTCGGCCGAGATCTTCTCGTACTTCGCCTTCATCTCGGCGGTGCGGGCCTGCGCCTCGGCATAGGCCTTCTCCAGCCCTGCGCGCTTGTCTTGCAGGGAGAGCTTCTTGGCCAGGAGGTCGCGGGCCTTGCTCTCGTCATCGGTCTTGAGAGCCTCGCGCGCCTGGGCATCGATCTTGTCGAGCTCGGCGTCGCACTCCTCGAGCTGGCGGCGCACCATGATTTCATCGGCCTTCACGCGTACGGTGGCGTCGTTGGCGTTCTGCACCTGCTGGCGGATGTCGCTCAGCAGCAGCTCGATGCTCTGCGGGTTGGCCTCGACCTCTTCCTCGGTGTAGTTGGCGTATGCCCTGATGATGTCGTAGATGCGTTCGATAGTGCCCATGTGCGCTCCTTTCGCGGGTGATGATTCGATTATAGCGGGATGTGGAGCGCAAGGGGCGCAGAACGCGGAACTTGAGAGAAGGGGAGAGGGGGCATTCAATTCGCTTTCATAGACGTGTGTGGCGATGATCGGGGAGCGCATCAACCTCGCCTCGGCCCGAGCCGTCAAAGCGGTACAATCATCCTAAAGCGCTGCCGCGCAAGAATTCGCAGCTAGGGGGGCAAAATGAGGGTCACGGTCCAGTACTCGACGATGATAGTGAACAACCTGGAGGAGTCGGTCGACTTCTACGAGAACGTCCTCGGGTTCAGCAGGGGATACCATGTCGATCTGCCGTTCGGTGGCATCACGATAATGAACAGTTCGGATGGCGCGAGCGTCGAGCTCATCGAGGCGCCGCAGTTCGAGACAGGACTGTACTCGATCGGCACGGACGTGGACGATCTCGACGAGGTGATCGCCTACCTCAAGTCGAAGGGCTTCGAGCCTGAGGGCGAGATCGCCACCACGACGGTCGGCAGGCAGGTGTTCGTGCTCGACCCCAACGGAGTCAGGCTCTGCCTGATCGAGCACTTCGACGAGTATCGCGAAAAGTACATGAAGTAGGGTTGACCTTCAAATTGGAACGCGCCTATCGGAGTTGATAGGCGCATTTCCGCAGTTCAGGGGCTATTTTCCGCCGCGCGGGATCCGCCTCTCCTCGAACCGCTGCAGCGCCGCGAGCATATCCGCGGTGATCCGCGTCTCGCACTCGCGCTTGAGCTCCTCGGGCACGCCGTAGAACGCCTCGGCCATGCTGCCCGCGATGCACCCCAGCGTGTCGGTGTCCCCGCCGAGCGAAACCGCGAGCCGCACCGTGTCCTCGAAGCTCTTGCTCTCCAGAAACGCGGTGATCGCCTCGGGCACGGTGCGCTGGCAGCTCTCGTCGTGGCAGTACGCCGGGCGGATCTCGTCGCACGTGCGGCTCAGGTCATACCCGATCTTGCCCAACGCGTACTCGCGCAGCTCGGCCTTGCTCGCGCCGTTGCGCGCCAGGAAGATGATCCCCGCGGTGGCCACAGCGCCCTTGATCCCCTCGGGATGGCTGTGCGTGACCTCGGCGGTCAGTCTCGCCACGCGCTCGGTCTCCTCAAGCGAATCGCAGAGCCAACCCGCCGCCGACACCCTCATCGCCGAGCCGTTGCCGTAGCTGCCGTAGGGCCTGGGCTCCTCCTCCACAAGCCACCAGCGGAATCTGCCGCCGTAGCCCGCATGCGGGTAGCGCCTTCCCCAATCGCGCATCGAGCGCACAACCGCGCCCCTGATATCCTCATCGCTGCTGCTCGGCAGCGTGCGCAGCAGCGCCTCCGAAACCGCAATTGTCATGACCGAGTCGTCGGTCCACTCGCTTCCTCCGCAAAACAGCGGGAAATCGGTCGTCTTGTCCCCGCGGTCGAACTCGTAGGGGCTGCCGATGATATCTCCAAGAATCGCTCCGTACATGGTTTCTTCTCCTTCTGAGTAGTTAACTTTATGGTACAAAAATGAGGTTGTTTATGGATGATGTCGAGGAGGCCGACCATAGCTTTGCTTGAATGCTCGAAGAGCTACTGGACTCTGATCGGCCAGTGCACCCAATGTGGCCACTGCAAGAAGGCCTGCGAATCGCTGACCGCCGCTGACATGACCCTCGGCGAGATCGCGCGCGCCCTGCTTGAGGCCGAGCGCGCCTCCACCACGCCTGAAGAGCTGGCTGCCAACATCGGCGCCAACCCGGCGCTGGTCCAGGCGGTACGCGGCTGCTTCCTCTGCACAAGCTGCAAGAACACCTGCTTCGCACACAACGATGTCTGCGACCTCATCCACGCGGCGCGCGTCGACTTCCAGCGGCTCGGGCTCATCCCGCGCGAGTGCTGGTCGAGCGTGCTCGTCGACCAGGAGTGGGACATCTTCACCGCGTATCGCGCGGTCCACGGCATCTACTACCAGGACCTCACGCGCCATCGCGCCTGGGGCGAGGGCCCCGACGGCATCCCTGCGGCCACCGATTGCGAGGTCGCGTTCTTCCCCGGCTGCTCGCTCGCTTCCTACGGCCCTGAGCTCACGCGCGAGATCTTCGCCACCGTGGAGGAGCTTGGCGGTAAGACCACGCTCATCGACAGCTGCTGCGGCTCCTCGCTCAAGAGCGCGGGCTTCTACGACCGCGCCGAGGCGCTTTGCGACCGCATTGCTGAGGAGATCCGCAGTTCCGGCGCTCGCGAGCTCGTGTGCGTCTGCCCCGGTTGCGCCAACGCGATGCGGGCCGCGCTCGAGCGCAACGGCCTCGGCCACGTTGAGGTTATCGGCCTTGCAGCCTTCCTCACGGCCCATGGATTCACGCCCAAGCGCGAGCTGCCCGATGGCCCGATCTTCATGTCGAAGTCCTGCAGCGACCGCGATGGTAGCTGCCTCGAGGAGACCTGCGGGCTGCTGGGCTTCGAGGGCCAACCGCCCACGATCTTCAACGGCTGCTGCGGCGCGGGCGGCGCGGTGAGCGCATTCCAGCCCGAGCGCCAGGCGGCCCAGGCGGATTCCAAGCTCTCCTTCGCGCCCGACGGCTCCACCGTGGTCACGATGTGCCCGACATGTACCTACACATACGCGTTTCGCATGATGGAGAGCCCGCGCGCGATTGCGAACAAGCACTACGCGGAGCTACTTTTCGAGAGTTCCTTCGACTGGGACACGGTCTTCAGCAACCTCAATGGCATGTGGTACGGCGAGTACGGCGCCTGGCTTGCCCAGGTGCTCGGTTAGGCGGGTGTGGCGATGAGCATCGATGCTACACAGGCCCCCAGCTGCGCGGCTCGCCCCGCTACTAGCGGCGTTGCCATCATCGGCTACGGCGTCGCGGGCGTGAACTGCGCCATCGCGCTGCGCTGCTCGGGCTATGCGGGGCCGATTCGCGTCTTCTCCTCGACCTCCATTCCGCCGTACAGCCCCATCCTCACCTCCTACTACGCTGGTGGGGAGAAGAGCTATGAGGAGTGCTTCCCCTGGACCGAGGCTGAGCTCTCCGATCTCGACCTCGAGGTTCTCGCCGACTGCCCGGTTGAGCATCTCGATCCGGCGGCTCATCTGATCGCCACTCCGCGCGGCGATTTCTCCTACTCCAAGGCGCTCATCGCCACGGGCGCCCGCCCCGCAACCTGGGGCTATCCTGCGGATGCGGACTGCAAGCCGCTCGTGCTGCGCACCATGGAGGATGCCGAGCGCCTGAAGGCCGCGCTGTGCACCGAGCCGCGCCCGCGCGTGCTGGTCAGCGGCGCGTCTATGGTCGCGCTCAAGGCGCTCGAAGCCGCCCTCGCGCGCGGTTGCCAGGCCAGCATCGTCGGCGTTAACCCGCACGTTCTCGACTTCAACGCGGTGCCCGAAACCGCGGCGCGCTTCGAGAGGGGCCTCGCCGCGAAGGGCGTCAAGATGCGCTTCGGAACCTCGATCGCGAGCGTGAAGGGCCCCGAGGGCGGCCCCTACGCCGTCTCCTTCGCCAACGGCGAGTCCGAGGAATACGACCTCATCGTCGTCGCCCATGGCGTGGTCTCCAATCTCGATTTCCTCCCCGAGGGTACGCTCGCGCTCGACCGCGGTCTGCTGGTCGACCGCTTCATGCGCACCAGCGACCCGGACGTCTACGCAGCGGGCGACATCGCCCAGTCGCGCGAGCTGATCACAGGCGAGTCGCGCATCATCGGCATCTGGAAGAACGCCGCGCTCCAAGGCGCAGCCGCTGGCAAGGCCATCGCAGCCGAGCTCGTCGGCCGCGAGCCCGACGGGTCCGACGCCTTCGAGGGCTCCTTCATCACGAACACCATCGCCGTGGACGGAACCCTGTTCATCTCCGCTGGCGCCTCCACGCTCACGCCCGAGCGTCGCGCCGTCATCGAGGAGTCCGAGGACATCACCGTCGCGCGCATCTATGAGCGCACCGCCGATGGCACCGAGCGCCTCGTCGGCTTCAACCTGACCTGCGACGAGGACATCGAGGGCTCGCGCGCCTACGACATGGGCGCCATCCTCACCATGCGCATCGAGAAGTCCCTGCGCAGCTAGCGCGCCCGCGGCAAGCGCTCGCAAATTGTCTTTCCACAACATCCAGTCATTCCTATGATCGCGATTGCTGGTGCAATTATTTCGACTTGTGCACGATTTCGGCGTTTTCCCGTCGGCGCGGTGCAATTATTTGCGATTGTGCACGGTTTTTCTAAGGTGCTTCGCTTTCTCAAAAATAGACAACCCCTCTGACCTACAGTTTTGTTGAAACTGGTGCCGCATTTTCGGATCAGCGCGGAAAAAATCGTGCACAACTTGGATTTTTTGCACTCGATGTGAGCCGAAACGCGAAAATCGTGCACAACTTGGATTTTTTGCATCGAATCGGTTCAACTAGCGCGCCCGCGGGCTCGGAACAAGCCCGCGGACACTAGAATTTGCCAGCGCTTGGTTCTCGCCGGGCGAAGCGCGCCTAGTTCCTCCCGAAGAGCTTGCCGCTGCGCTTCTTGTGGTCGTCGTCCAGGCGAGCCTTCCAGCTTCCGGGGATGGGCGCCGCGCTGGCGCGCATCTTGCAAACCGCCTCGCCAACCACGTCGTAGTGCAGGTCCACGCCCGCGGAATCGCACATGAAGTTCGCCGCCCTGTCCTCGCTGATGCCGAACTTGCTGGCTTCGCCCACCGCGTCGATGTTCGCGCCCAGGAAGAGGAACTCCCAGCCGAATTCGCGCTTCTGGCGCTCGATCATCTCCTTGACGCGGCTGTAGCTGTACTCGCGGCTCGCGTTTTCCAGGCCGTCGGTGGTGATCACGAAGATCGTCTTCTCCGGGCGGTCCTCCTCGCGTGCGTACTTGTGGATGTTGCCGATGTGGTGGATCGACTTGCCGATCGCGTCGAGCAGCGCCGTGCAGCCGCGTACGTAGTACTCCTTGTTGGTCATCTTGGTCATATCGCCAAGCGGGATGCGGTCGTAGAGCACCTCGGTGACGTCGTCGAAGAGCACCGTGGATACGAGCACTTCGCCCTCGGTTTCGCGCTGGCGCTCGATCATCGAGTTGTAGCCGCCGATGGTGTCGCTCTCGAGCCCGCCCATCGAGCCGCTCCTGTCGAGGATCATTACGAGCTCTGTCAGATTCTTCTTCATCTTTGCCTCCTTCTGTTGTCGTGACGATGCCAGTATGGAGGCTGGGGAGAGCCTAGTGGTCGCTTTGGAAGCGACATTGCGAAAGCGGGGTGGGGAGGGCGCGCCGCGCTAGGCCAGGATCGGCTCGTCGAACTCGAAGAGCAGCGCGTTGACCTCGAAGATGTCGTAGATCCCGTTCTCGATGCAGAAGCTGGCGATTACGTCGGACTTGCTGTTGTTCGTCAGCGCGAATCCGGCGCTGGCCAGCAGGTCGCGCGTGTCGTCGATGTTGAGCTGCAGCGCGATGGCAAGTGCGATGATCGTGCGCTTCTTGGGGATGTAGCCCTCGTTGCAGCGAATCTTCGAGAAGAGCTTGCGGTCGACGTTGGCGCGCTTGTAGACCTGCGGGTCGGTGAGGCCGCGCTCGTCGATCATGCGGAAGAGGCGCTCTTGGAATGATTCCCCGAGGTGGCTGATCGCGTCCTCGATGGTCTTGGCCTTCGGGGCGGGGGAGTACGTGGGCGCAGGTGCAGGCGCGGGCGCGTGTTCCGCCAGCTCCTCCTCGAACACGCTCGCAGCACCGAAGGTGGCGGCATCGTCGAAGGTCGGCGCTGCCTCGGGTCCCTCTGTGCGCTCCCAGGTTCGCCGCTCTTCCTTGCTGCGGCGCCCGAAGCGCCTTCTGCGCTTGCTGCGCTTTGGCACCGCGCCATAAGAGGGCGGTTTGGCGGTGCTGGGGTAACTGGGTGCGACACCACTGGGTGGCGCTCCGTACGACCTCGGCTCCGGAATATCTCGCAACGCATGGTCGGCCAGTCCATGCGTCGCGGCGTACTGCTCGGCCACGTACTGCTCGTCGATGTACTGCGCGACCCGGAACCTCAGCTCCTCGGCCAGCTTGAACGAGGTGCTGTCGAAGACCACCAGCGTGACGTCGAAGTCGGAGCCCTCGAGGAACTCGCGGATAGTGGCAAGAGCGATGTCGAGCGCGCGATCCTTGGGAAATCCATAGGTGCCGGTCGAGATTAGCGGGAACGCGATGCTCTCGCAACCCAGCTCCTCGGCCAGCTCGAGGCTTTTGCGGTAGCAGGAGGCGAGCGTCTCGAACTCGCCATGCTCGCCATCGATCCAAACCGGCCCGACTGTATGGATGATGTGCCTCGCGGGAAGCGCGAACGCGTCGGTTGCAGCCGCGTCGCCGGGCGCGATCTTCCCGATTGCCTTGCGCTGCTCGAGCAGAGGCTCTACGCCAGCAGCCATGTAGACAGCCATATCGGTCCCGCGAGCGTAGGTTGGCTCGGGGTTCGCGGTGTTGACTATCGCATCCGCATGCACCCTGGTGATGTCGTCTCGGATGATTCTGAATGGCATGGCAGCGAGCTCCTATGCAATTTCTCGGATAAAAAGCTGCAGAGCTGCATTTTAGCAGCTCTGCGTGGGTTTTTGCTATCGATGCATCCGACCTACTTGGTGGGCACGAGCTCCTTCTGGCCGCCCATGTAGGGCTGCAGCGCCTCGGGGATGGCCACGGTGCCGTCGGCGCGCAGGTTGTTCTCGAGGAACGCGATCAGCATGCGCGGCGGGGCGACGCAGGTGTTGTTCAGCGTGTGCGCGAAGTGCTTCTTGCCATCCTTGTCCTTGATGCGGATCTTGAGGCGGCGGGCCTGCGCATCGCCGAGGTTCGAGCAGCTGCCGACCTCGAAGTACTTCTGCTGGCGCGGTGACCAGGCTTCGACGTCGACCGACTTCACCTTGAGATCGGCGAGGTCGCCCGAGCAGCACTCGAGGGTGCGCACGGGGATGTCGAGCGTGCGGAAGAAATCGACGGTGTTCTGCCAGAGGACATCGAACCACTTCGGGCTGTCCTCGGGCTCGCAGATCACGATCATCTCCTGCTTCTCGAACTGGTGGATGCGATAGACTCCACGTTCCTCGATGCCATGCGCGCCCTTCTCCTTGCGGAAGCACGGCGAATAGCTCGTGAGCGCGTACGGAAGCTCCTCGGCGGGGATCAGCTGGTCGACGAAGCGGCCGATCATCGAATGCTCGCTGGTGCCGATGAGGTAGAGGTCCTCGCCCTCGATCTTGTACATCATCGCGTCCATCTCGGCAAAGCTCATGACGCCGTCGACTATGTTGCCGCGAATCATGAACGGCGGGATGCAGTAGGTGAAGCCGCGGCCGATCATGAAGTCGCGCGCATAGGAGAGGATCGACGAGTGCAGGCGCGCTATGTCGCCGATGAGGTAGTAGAAGCCGTTGCCTGCTACGCGGGCCGCCGCCTCCATGTCGATGCCGGTGAAGCTCGCCATGATGTCGGTGTGGTAGGGGATCTCGAAGTCGGGCACGACCGGATCGCCATAGCGCTGGACCTCGACGTTCTCGGAGTCGTCCTTGCCGATGGGCACGCTGTCGTCGATGATGTTCGGAATCGTCATCATGATCTCGCGGATGCGCGCGTCGTGTTGCGCGAGCTCGCCGTCGAGCTCCGCCATCTTGTCCGCGTTGGCCTTGACAGTCTCGTTGTTCTTGTCGATCTCGGCCTGGATCTTCGCCTTCTCGATGTCGTCCACGCACTTCTTGAGTTGGCCGAACAGCTTGCCGTTGGCCTTCGAGACCTGGTTGCGCAGCTTCTTGAGCTCCTCGGTCGCCATGATGATCTCGCGGCGCTTCGAGCCGAGCTCGATGACCTCGTCCACCAGTGGGAGCTTATGGTCCTGGAACTTCTTCCTGATGTTCTCCTTGACCACGTCGGGGTTGTTTCTCAAAAAGTTGATGTCGATCATTTCGTGCACCATCCGATTCAATTGGTTCTGCCGGATACCAATCTCCCATTATAGCTGGAAAAGCGCGGTGGGGGCGCGCTGTGCTGCGATGTGAGAGCGGACGCGCCGAATCCGAAAAAGCAGCGGTTTGCGCTTGGGCGATTCCGGCGGCATTTTGCGCTTGACCTGCACGTTGCGTGCAGCCTTATCCTCTGTCGGAATGATGCTCTAAACGAACCCGATTGGAGAGATGAAAATGCCATTTTGCGAGAATTGCGGAACGGAGCTGGAGATCGGCTCGAGGTTCTGCACCAACTGCGGAAGCCCTGTGGAGGCGACTGAGGCCGAGGTTGTGGAAGAGGCAGCCGCCGAAGCGGCAGAGCAGGAAGCTTGCCTGGCCCACGAATCCGCGGATGAAATCGCAGCGGTGGCCGCGGCGGCGGAGGCAGCACCCAAGTCCAAGAAGAAGGGCAAGAAAAAGTTCGCAATCATCGGCGGGTTAGTTGCGCTGGTTGCGATCTTCGGCATCCTGCTCGGAACCAAGGCGATCTGCTTCCATGACTGGTGCGATGCCACGTATTCGATGCCGAAGACTTGCGTGAAGTGCGGAAGAACGGACGGGTTTAAGAACTCCGCTCCTGAAATGGAATGGCCTTCCAGCTCGCTTGGCAAGCACCTTCCGATTACCGATGTCGAGTACGGCAAGGTCATCACGGAGTACGACGAGAGCATCCATGTCAAGATATACCGTGCGTCCATGAATGATTACCAGGAATATGTCGATGCTTGCAAGAAGGCTGGATTCACAGCAGACGAATACGAGTACGACGGATCCTCCGCCGATAAACATGGTGCCCACTTCAGCGCCGACGATGCCGATGGGTATCACATAAGCATCAGTTATGGTGGCGATGCGTTCGATTTCGAAAGCTTGAGCATGCAAGACAAGAAGAGGCGATTCAATGACCTCGAGATCATCGACATAACACTTAACGCGCCTAGGAGGTCCAATCCCAAAGCCGAACCAGAGCCCGAGCCTGAACCTGCTCCCGAGCCCAAGGCTGACAGCTCCAGCAGCAGTTCCAGCAGTTCCAGCGGGCTGCGCAAGGACTTCAAGAAGGCCATGGATGACTACGAGGCATTCGTCGACGACTACTGCGCCTTCATGAAGAAGTACGCCAAGAACCCAACCGACACTTCGCTGCTCAACGACTACAACAAGATGATCCAAAAGGAACTCGACATGACCGCATCATTCGAGAAATGGGAGAGCGAAGACCTCAATGACGCCGAGATGGCCTACTACCTGGAGGTCCAGGGAAGGACCAGCCAGAAGCTTCTCGACGCGGCAGCATCACTGTACTGATAGGAGGTAACGATGGACACCAAGACTTGCCCCGTTTGCGGGGGAGAGATCTCCGCGAACGCCAAGTTCTGCCGCCACTGCGGCGCGGCGATCGAGGAGGCTAAGGCGGAGCCTGATGTTACGGTCGACCTTGAGCCCGAGCCCGCGTCTGCCGCACCCGTGCCGCCGGCAGTCCCCGAGCCCGAGCCCGTCGCTCCCGCCGAGCCCAGCGCCACCCAGCTAAAGCCCAAGACCCGCAAAAGCGGCGCCCTTGCGATCATTTTCGGAATACTCTTCATCCTCTTCGGGATGTTCCTAATGTTCATGGCGAACGACGGAATCGAGGAGGGCGCGTTGTTCACCCTGTCAGGCGCCTTCTTCCTTGTCGCAGGAATCATGGGGAAGGGGCTTTCCGGCGGGAAGAGGGCGCTCCGCGTGATTCTCCTGATCGTTGCAATCATCGTGTCGTTCGGACTGATTGGAATCACGCTGGCCTACGACATCCACTACCAAGTGTTCACCTACGTCAGGTACTACGACAACAGCTTCGGGACTTACGTCCTTGCCTTCTTGACGACTTTGGTTCAACTCTTCTAGTGGGGCTCAAAACACCCGAAAACGAAGCGAGGCGGCAACATTGCCGCCTCGTTGCTTTGTTGCACATTGATCGATGGCCAAAAAACGCCGTTTTGTGCGATTTTCGGGTTACGCGCCCCATCGGTGACCAAAAAAACCGAGTTATGTGCATTTTTTTGCAGCGCTTCTTGAAAACGAGGCGTCTGCCTCAGCAGAACCGCAGGTCAGAGGGCTTGTCCGATTTTGCGAAAGAGAACTTTCTCGAAAAAATCGTACAAAAGTCGGGAAAATGGTCAGTGCAAACCCGAAAATGGCCGAAATCGCACAAAAGTCCAGATTTTGGCCAAGCTGGGAGAGCGAGGGAACGCGCTTGGCCCATAGCGGCGAGGCAGGCAACAGTGCTATCGCTACTCGTTGGACCAGTAGTAGCCCACGCCGCGCACGGTCATCAGCGAGCTGGCGCATTCCGGGCCGAGCTTGGCGCGCAGGCGCCTGACGTGCACGTCCACGGTGCGCGACCCGCCGAAGTAGTCGAGTCCCCACACGTACTTGAGCAGCTCCTCGCGCGAGTATGTCTTGCCGGGGCGCTCCATCAGGAAGACGAGC
>JAILQZ010000042.1 GCA_024698685.1 bacterium | reverse complement strand
GAATCCAATCGCGTCAAAGTGCTCTACCTCCTTGGAGATGCAGGCTTGAACGTCATGGGGAAGGGTTCGTTCCAAGGTTCTGTGGTCGATGCGATTGCAGATAATGTCGCCGTGATAGAGAAGGTCGGCGGATCGGGCTTGGGCAATGAGACCAGCTTCGAGCAAATTGCCCTATGGGATCCGGATATGATCATCTTCGCGCCGGATAGCATCTACGATAAAGTGGGCGATGACGCCACCTGGAAGACCCTGACCGCCATCTCCAACGGCAACTACTATTCCGTGCCTGGCGAGCCATACAACTGGATCTCGTCGCCCCCAGGCGTCAATCAGATACTCGGCTACCAGTGGTTTGCGCGTCTTTGCTATCCGGACAGCTTCTCAGACAGCATCGCCGATATAGTCAAGGATTACTATAAGACTTTCTATAACTACGATCTATCCGATTCAGAGGTCGCGGATCTCATCGCAAACTCAGCGCCCAAGAAATAACTGAAGCAATTCGCGGTCCCGCATTCGTATACTATGCGGGACCGCGAATTAAGAGGAGAGGGACTATGGTTGGCTTGACAACGCCGTGGAAACTATATGATTCACTCATCGCTGGAGTTTCGGACGATGTGATCGTTACCGATTATTGCTTGGGCACGCGCTGGTCGTATCTCGAGGCTGAATGCGGAATGGGTGTATCGTTTACGCTGCGAGGAGGCGCTAAACGGACCGTCAAACACGATTTGCGTGGCATGAGATTGCGTGAGGTTGCCGAACTTGCCAAGTCATGGCGTTTCGAGGAAGCATCGATCGGCGTTGCGGCGCTCAACGCGTGGTATGCGCGTCGCGAGTTGACCGATGCGATAGGCGCAACGTACGACGAGACGGTCGACTTGCCCGACGGGTCGATTCGCAAGACCGATGCGTTCGAGCTGTATCGTCACGAAATCGCTGCCAAGGGAGATGCGAAGGTGACGGTCATCGGGCATTTCCCACACGTGGAGCGCATTGCAGAGTACGCCGAGCTCACGGTGCTCGAGCGCAATCCTCACGGAGACGACCTTCCCGATCCAGCTTGCGAATATCTCATTCCCGAGCAAGACTATCTGTTCATGACCGGCGTGACCATAATCAACAAGACGGCTCCGCGTTTGCTTGCACTGGCCGATGGCGTTGAAACAATTATGGTGGGACCATCGGTTGTCATGTCGCCGATTCTCTTCGAATACGGTGTCGATATGCTTGCAGGCAGCGTGGTAGCAGATCCGGAGAAGACGCGTTTCGCTGTCAAGACGGGCGCTGACCAGTTCTTTGGCGAAGCGCTTCAGATGTGCTCCGCGCGAGCGCGCTAGTCCGATTGCCATTCGCTCATGGATCAGAAGAGCCAAGAAATAGCATTTCCGCGGAAAACGAAGCGCGGACGGAGAGCCAACCTTATCCTGATCGGCCTTGGCGTTGTGCTCGTGGTGCTTGGTGTGCTGTCGTTTTTGGTGGGACGATATCCGATCAGCCCAGATAAGGTCATCGGCATGCTGTTCGGAAACGTGTTTCCCATCCAGCCCTTCTGGGGTGACCAGGAAGCGATCATCTTCTTCAACGTTCGTCTCCCGCGCATCGTTCTCGCCATGCTGGTAGGGTGCTGCCTTGCCGCCGCCGGTGCTGCATATCAGGGGACCTTCCAAAATCCGCTCGTGTCGCCGGATATCCTTGGTGCCTCACAGGGTGCTGCACTGGGCGCCGCCATAGCAATACTGCTCGGCTTCACCAGCTTCGGCGTATCCGTGCTCGCATTCGTACTGGCGATAGGCACCGTGCTGCTAGTGGTGCTTGTGTCTCAGGCCGCACGGGGGAATCAGGTGCTGACGGTTGTGCTGGCCGGCGTCATGGTCAGTTCGCTAGCTGCCGCAGGAGTCTCGTTCGCAAAGCTCGTAGCCGATCCAGCCGACCAGCTGCCTGCGATCACCTATTGGCTCATGGGCAGTCTGACCAGCGCTAGTCTGTCCGATATCAAGATGGTCATCGTGCCAATGGTGGCTGGGCTGGTCGTGCTGTTCGTGCTGCGCTGGCGCATCAACATTCTGACAATGGGTGATGAGGAAGCGTCTACCATGGGCGTAAACACCAAGCGCCTTCGGTTGATCATCATATTGGCTGCAACGCTTATAACGGCGGCAAGCGTTGCGGTAACGGGAATAATAGGCTGGGTCGGCCTAGTCATTCCGCACCTATCACGTATGCTCATTGGCAGCGATTATCGCAAGCTCATGCCCGCCAGCATGCTCATGGGCGCGTCGTTCTTGCTACTTGTCGACGATTTCTCGCGTCTGCTGACGACCGCTGAGATTCCCATAGGCATTCTCACCGCATTCATCGGCGCGCCGTTTTTCCTGTACCTTATTACGAAGCAGGGCAGACGATGAGCGTGCGGGTAGAACATCTCGGTTTTTCCTATGGTGCCCATCAGGTCCTGCACGACATCTCATTCGAGGTGGATGAAGGCACGCTCGTCAACGTGTTGGGTCCAAATGGCACGGGCAAATCCACATTGTTTCGCTGCATCTTAGGCCTCAACCATTCCTACTCGGGCAAGATCTTCGTCAACGGCAAGGACATCAGCAAGCTCAGCATCCGCGAACGCGCTCGCGAGATGTCGTTCATCCCCCAATCGCACAAGCCTGTGTATGACTACGCGGTCTTAGATGTGGTGCTCATGAGCTCAGGAGCTGGTTCAGGAGCGTTCTTCTCGCCGAAGAAGGCTCACATCGATCGTGCGTATGAAGCGCTTGAACGGGTGGGAATCGGCTTTCTTGCCGAACGACCTTACACGCATATATCGGGCGGAGAGCAGCAGCTTGTTCTCATTGCGCGCGCACTTGCACAGAATGCCAGCACCATCATCATGGACGAGCCAACCTCGGCGCTCGATTACGGCAACACTGTTCGTGTTCTGTCGTGCGTTCGCCAACTAGCCGAAGACGGCTTCACAATCATCCAGTCGACGCATCAGCCCGACCAGGCGTTCCTATATGCCGACAAGACCCTTGTCCTTCATGAAGGCGATGTGCTTGCATATGGTCCGCCCAAGGAAACGATATCCGCTGAACTCATCAGCAAGATCTACGGCGTAGATGTAGAGGTCAATTCGCTGTACGACGATAAGGTCCGTGTATGCGTTCCCCTTCGCGAGTTGGAGAGGAAGTAGCCTCCTCGCCACCGTGATTCGAATCAGGAGAAATTCATCACGCTGTCGAGCACGAGCGTGCACGCCTTGTCGTTTGGAGCCAGGTGCACCGGCTCTCCCCAGCTTTCGAATCTGCCCTCTATGCTGGGGAGGAGCGCTTTGCGAACGACAATGAGCGCATGTTGCATAGCATCGGTCGGTCCGTCCTCCAACATAGCGACAGCTTCGGTTAGCCCGCCACCGCATTCCAGTTCAAGTCGGCCCAGCTCATCGATGACGAGCAATGCCGGCGCATGGGCGCTGGCATTCTCTCCTGTGGTTCGCAATGCTGAGAAATGCTCGTTCACGCGCCCGATGGCCATATCTGATATCTGCCAGCCCAGCTTGGCCTTGCCGCTTTCGCTGTTGGGGTCGAAGGCGCCTTCCGATGTTGCGAGGTCGACCCGCCGCGCAAAGGCGACGCGCTCGTCGCCAGGAAGCAACACGTTGTCGATGCCCAGCTTCTCAAAGCCGTTTGCATCTGCATGGGGGAAGCTGATCGGATCATCGCGGCGATCGGCCCATGCACCTGGTGCCAATACGCCGCAGACTGAGACTCCCTCGCTCTGCAATGCCTTCACAAGCTCTTGCAGCCAGCGGGTCTTGCCAGTCTTTACGTCGCCTGTCAACACGAACAACATGATGGCCTCCGCCTTTCGCGGCAGTTCAGCGTGTCTTGGAATGCGATGCTTGCGCGCTGCAATGAGATAGAGCCTGCGCCTGCTTGCTGCAGAGTTGCTGAATGTTGCCACAGTCCTCTCGCTTTATGGCATTGCTGGCTGCAATGCCATGGCACCATGTGCAAATCCATCATGGTAAATCTTATCAAGTTTTATCGGAAATGAAGCTTGACGGCTTCCAGACAGGCGAATGCATCTGATCATTATGCGATGCATGCCTTGATCAATCTTTTCCTAGTCGGGGGCTATTGTGAAGAATTGGCATTGCGACTTGTTCAGAATTGACATTTAAGGTAACTTTCATGTTGACGGATTATGCCATATTTGATGGCAAATAAGTAAACAGTCGACTATAAGAGGTGAGAAGACTATGTTCCAGTTTGCACCAATCAGCGAGAAGACCCAAGGGCTCCTCAACCGTCGTCTGAACGCCAACAAGGGTAACGTGTACATGGATGCCGAGCGCACCAAGATCTACACCGATTACTACAAGGCGCACGAGGCGGAGCCGACGGATCTCAAGCGCGCGCACTGCCTGCTCGAGTGGGCCTCGAAGAAGACGATCCGCGTCGAAGAGGACGACATCTTCGTAGGAAACCTCGGCAAGACCTATCGTTCGCTCATGTGCTTCATGGAGTGGGGCTCGGGTTGGATGTACGATGCCACGCACGGCGATGACGAGATGTTCGTCAAGGCATGGCAGACTCCCGGCTGCTTCGCGAGGATGACCGACGAGGATCGCGAGATCTTCGCCGAGGCCTCCGAGTACTGGCTGGACAAGAGCATCCAGGCCCGCGTCGAGGCTTGCGTTCCGCCGGAGATGCGCTACTACTGCTACGGCGACGGTTGCGACGACATGTGGATGCGCCGCGACAAGCTCTCCTTCATGCCGCAGGGCCATGTTTCCCCGAACTTCCAGAAGGTCATTTCCAAGGGCTTCGGAGCGATCAAGAAGGAGTGCGAGGAGAGGATGGCAGGCCTTCTCGGCAAGACCTTCGGCAACGATGCCGCCAAGTACAACTTCTATCGCTCGACCGCAATCGTCTGCGATGCCGCGATTACCCTTTCCAAGCGCTATGGTGCGGAGTGCCGCGTCATGGCCGAGAAGGTTCCGGAGCGCAAGGAAGAGTTCCTCAAGATGGCCGATAGCCTCGAGTGGATCATGGAGAACCCCTGCCGCAACACCTGGGAGGCCCTCCAGGCAGTCGAGCTCTATGAGATGATGCTCATCGTCGACGGAATCCAGCACGGCCTGACCCTCGGTCGCATCGACCAGTACGCCGGCTGGTTCGCCAAGGAGGAGCTCGAGGCCGGAACGATGACCGTCGAGGAGCTCCAGACCCTCGCCGACGCCTTCATCCTCAAGCTCCAGGACAACATCGCCGTCATGTCCATGGGCGGCAACGACATGCTCTCCAAGCTCTCCACGCGCCCAGATGTCGAGCATGCTTACTTCACCAATGGACAGCACTACACCGTCGGTGGCGTCAACGCCGCTGGCGAGGATGTCACCAACCCGCTGACGCTGGCGTTCCTGCAGTGTTGCGGACGTCTCGCGCTGGCCGATCCCTCGGCTTCCGTCCGCGTCCACAAGGGCACTCCGGATGAGGTCTGGCAGGTTGCCATCGAGGCCTCCAAGATCAACGGCGGCGTTCCGACCATCGAATCCGACGACTGCATCATCCCGGCCCTCATGCGCCGTGGCGTCTCCCTCGAGGACGCTCGCTGCTACTGCATCATCGGCTGCGTCGAGCCCACCGTCGGAGGCATGGAGTGCTGCGCATGCGGAGGCACCGGCACCGAGTCGATGTTCAACCTCGTCGGCTGCATGGTTACCGCAATCAACAATGGCTGCAACCCCACCACCGGCTATGATCGCGGCCCGAAGACCGGGTACCTCTACGAGCATGAGAACTTCGAGTCGTTCCAGAAGGCCTTCATCGAGCAGCTGCACTACTATCTCGACTGGCAGGTGACGGAGTGCAACTTCTACGAGCTCGTCTATGCTCTGCACTTCCCGAATGTTGCCACATCCGCCACGATGGATGGCTGCATGGAGAAGGGCATGGATGTCGAGCACGGCGGCGCCAAGTACAACTCGACCGGCATGACCGGTTGCGGAATCGGCAACATCGCCGACTCGCTCATCACGATCAAGATGGCGTTCGACGGCCGCCTCGGCGTTACCCCGAAGGAGCTCTACGACGCTCTCGCAGCAAACTGGGAGGGCTATGAGGATCTTCAGCAGCGCATCGAGAACGAGCTGCCGCACTATGGCAACAACATCGCCGAGGTCGATGACCTTGCCGCTTGGGCGATGGAGGAGTTCTGCGATCACATGGCAGAGTGCACCGGACCTCGCGGCCACTATGTTGCCGGCACCTTCACTATGACCGTCCACCTCGACTACGGCTCGAAGACCTGGGCGACCCCGGATGGCCGCTACAAGGGCGATCCGCTGGCTGACGCGATCTCGCCGCGCCAGGGCTTCGACAAGAACGGCCCGACGGCATACCTGCTCTCCGCTGCCAAGCTGCCGCACACCAAGATCGGCAACGGCGACCAGCTCAACATCAAGTTCACCCCGACCGCCGTCGCAGGCGACGAGGGCACGATCAAGATGCGCGAGCTCTTCCAGGCCTACTTCGACCAGGGCGGCATGCAGGTCCAGTTCAACGTGGTCGGCCTCGACACCCTCTACGATGCGCAGGAGCATCCCGAGGATCACAAGAACCTCATCGTCCGCATCGCCGGCTTCTCCGCATACTTCGTCGAGATGCCGAAGGTCATGCAG
>JAILQZ010000006.1 GCA_024698685.1 bacterium | reverse complement strand
CTGCCTTCCGATGCCCACCGTTGGATTATCCTTATATGGTTAACCTTAAAGCCATTCCAATGGAGGTTTGAAAGTGGATAGTGCTGAGATTCGCGAGAGTTTCCTGAAGTTCTTCGAGGAGAAGGGTTGCAAGCGCATGCCCTCGTCTTCGCTCATTCCCGACGACCCCTCGATGCTTCTCACGTCGGCTGGCATGGTCCAGTTCAAGCCCTATTTCCTGCAGCAGAAGCAGCTCGAAGAGCCCTATGTCGGCACGACCACCGTGCAGAAGTGCCTGCGCACCTCCGACATCGACAACATCGGTCGTACCGGCAGGCACCTTTCGTTCTTCGAGATGCTCGGCAACTTCTCCTTCGGCAAGTACTTCAAGAAGGAGATGTGCGCATGGGCGCTCGAGTACAGCCTCGACGTGCTCAAGTTTCCCATGGACAAGCTCCACTTCTCCGTTTTCGAGGATGACGACGAGACGATCGAGATATGGCAGTCCCTCGGCGTTGCGCCCGACCGCATCGTGCGCCTCGGTGCCGATGACAACTTCTGGACCGCTGGCCCCACCGGCCCCTGCGGCCCATGCTCCGAGCTCTACTACGATCAGGGCGAAGAGTGCGGATGCGGCAGCCCCGATTGCGCGCCCGGCTGCGATTGCGACCGCTTCATCGAGTATTGGAATTGCGTATTCACGCAGTTCGACCGCCAGGAGGATGGCACGCTCGTGCCCCTTCCCAAGAAGAACATCGACACTGGCATGGGTCTCGAGCGCGTCGCTGCGCTCGTTCAAGGCAAGCACACCAACTACGAGTCGGACATCCTGATTGGCATGATCAGGATGTGCGAGGAGATCACAGGGCGCACCTATGGCGAGAGCCAGGCCGACGATATGGCGATGCGCATCATCGCCGACCATAGCCGCGCGGTCACCTTCATGATCGGCGACGGCATCCTGCCCTCCAACGAGGGTAGGGGATACGTCCTGCGCCGCCTGCTCCGCAGGGCCGTGCGTTACGGGCACCTTCTCGGCATCGAGGAGGCCTTCCTCGGCAAGTTCGTCGATGAGGTCGTCTCCGAGATGGGATGCGCCTATCCCGAGATCGTCGAGAACCACGAGCTCATCAGCCGCATCGTGTTGGCTGAGGAGGAGAGGTTCCGCCAGACGCTCTCGGTTGGTCAGGCCTATCTTGCAGACGAGATCGACGCGCTCGAGGGCGATACCCTCTCGGGACGCGCTGCATTCACGCTCCACGACACCTATGGCTTCCCGTTCGATCTCACGCTCGAGCTCTGCTCCGAGCGCGGCATCAAAGTCGACGAAGAGGGCTTCAGGGCGCTCATGGAGGAGCAGCGCGAACGTGCGCGCAGCCATGTGAAGGATCTCGCGTGGTCTACCTACGAGGGCCTCTATCCCGCAATCGTCGAGGAATTCGGCGAGACCGAGTTCATCGGCTATGACAACGACGAATGCGAGGCCAAGGTCGTCGCCATCGTCGCCGATGGCCAACGCGTCGAGGCGCTCGAGGGCGAGGGCTCGCAAGGTGAGATCTTCCTCAGCGCCACCCCGTTCTACGGCGAGATGGGCGGCCAAGTTGGCGACATCGGCAAGATCTCCTGCGGAGACGCCATCTTCGACGTGACGGATGCCCAGCGCCCAGAGCACGGCCTCATCAGCCACATCGGCAAGCTCTGTGGAGGAAGGATCGAGGTTGGCAGCGCAGTAAGCGTGCAGATCGACCGCATGCATCGCAACCGCATCGAGCGCAACCACACTGCCACGCACATCCTGCACTACGCCCTTCGCCAGGTGCTCGGCGATCACGTCAAGCAGGCCGGTTCGCTCGTCGCCCCCAACAGGCTGAGGTTCGACTTCACGCACTTCGAGAGCATGACCCCTGCGCAGATCGCCGAGGTTGAGGGCATCGTCAACGGCAAGATCATGGCCGACGGAGCCGTCTCCTACCACGAGAGCTCGCTTGCCAGCGCCCGCGAGGCCGGCGTCACCGCTCTCTTCGGCGAGAAGTATGGCGAGGTGGTCAGGGTTCTCGAGTGCGGCGACTACTCCAAGGAGCTCTGCGGTGGCTGCCATGTGCGCCACACTTCCGAGATCGGATTCTTCAAGATCGTCTCCGAGACCTCCGTGGCGGCGAACACGCGCCGTATCGAGGCCGTAACCAGCTATGATGCGCTCGATTACGTCAACAGGATGCTTGGCGAGCTCGATCAGGCTGCCAGCGCCCTCAAGGTCTCTCCGACGGGCGTCGTGGCCAAGGTCGAGTCCAACGCCAAGCGCATCAAGGAGCTCGAGGCCGAGCTCAAGAGGGCCAAGAGCGCATCCGCTTCCGAGGGCGGCCTCAAGGCTGCCAAGCAGGAGAGCGTCGAAGGGGCCTTCAAGCTCGAGATCTCGCTCTTCGAGGCTGCCGGAATCCCCGAGCTCAAGGATTATTGGGATGCCAAAAAGGCCAAGTCCACCGATCCATTCGCAGTATTCTGCGCCGCCAAGAATGCCAAGGGAGAGCCTGTGATGCTCGCTGCAGGCAACGATGGTGCCGTTTCCGCTGGATTCGATGCCTCCGCAGCGATCAAGGCCCTTGCTCCGACGATTGCCGGCCGAGGCGGCGGAAAGCCCGCGATGGCTCAGGCTGGAGGCAAGGATGCCGCCGCTCTCGAGCAGGCATTCGATGAGGCGAAGGCATTCTTCGGAGCCTAGCTGCGAGCGCCAGCCGGGAATGCGCCGGTGAGATCCGTTATCAGGAGAGCCCTTGAGACTCATCGCCTTGGACATAGGACGCGTCAGGACCGGAATCGCCGCGAGCGATGCGGATGCGACGATTGCGTCTCCAGTCAAGGTCCTGCCGTCGCAGGAGGTCTTCGGCAATGCGCGGAGCTTCCGCAACATCATCGAGGACTACGAGCCCGAACGCATCGTCGTCGGCCTGCCGATCTCGATGGATGGCGAGGAGAACGAACAAGCGAAATGGGTACGCGAGCGTGCGGAATCGATTTCCGCGGCAATAGGCGTGCCTGTCGATTACCAGGACGAGAGGCTCTCGTCCACGCAAGCGAAGAGCATTATGAGGGAACGCGGCCTTACCGAGCGCGATATGAGGGGGAAGCTCGATATGGTCGCCGCATCCATCATCTTGCAGACATACATCGATAGCCTGAGGGAAGAGGAGACAGATGCCTGAGTACAAGCCAGCGCACGGAAAGCACGCCGCAGCGCCGCGCCAATACGCTAGCGCGCAGCCTACCGCAACCCAAACTGCGCAGGGCCATTACAAGCCCATCTCGAGCAGTGAGAGCAAGCCCCCCAAGAAGAAGCGTGGCGGGGTCATCGCCGCCATCCTGATCGTATTGCTGCTCGCAGGCGCCGCAGGAGGGTACCTCTATTACAGGCATATGCAGCACAAGGGCGAGACCAAGACAGACATCGAGGCAGGCATCGAGAAGGAGATCACTATCCCCGAGGGTGCCCTCGGCACCGAGATCGCGCAGATCCTCTTCGACAACGACATCATCGCGAACAAGCGCGAGTTCCTCGACCGCGCGGCCGAGCGAGGCGACGATGCCAAGATGAAACCCGGCACCTATACGCTCAAGACGCTGATGGATCTCGATGAGCTGATAGATGTCCTATGCAAGGGGCCGACGTTCTCGGGGAACAAGGTGACGATACGCGAGGGAATAACGTTGGAGGCCACTGCAGATGCCGTTGCCGCCAACACCAAGATCTCCAAGAAGGACTTCCTTGCATGCGCCAACAATGCGAAGGCATATGAGGAGGAGTTCCCGTTCGTCAAGGGCGCCTACAACAATTCGCTCGAGGGCTTCCTGCTTCCGAAGACCTACGACATCAGCGATAGCGCCACCGCCGATGACGCGGTCCGCATGATGCTAAGGCAGTTCGAGACCGAGGTCACCGCAGCGGGAGTCTCACTGGATGGCGCCAACGGCTACAGCATTCTGGAGATCGTGACGATCGCTTCGCTGATCGAGGGCGAGACCAGGTTCGAAGACGAGCGCGGAAAGGTCGCCTCTGTCATCTACAACCGCCTCGACCAGGGCATCGCGCTGCAGATCGATGCAGCCATCATCTATGCGCTCGGCGACAAGTACAAGGGCGGCGGAGTGACCTACGACGACCTCGAGGTCGACAGCCCCTACAACGTCTACAAGAACCCCGGTCTGCCCCCTGGACCGATCTGCTCGCCAAGCGTCGAGTCGATCGTCGCGGCAACCCAGCCCGATAAGACCAACTACCTCTACTATCTGGTTACCGAGGACGACGGGCATCATTCGTTCTTCGCCAGCTACGACGATTTCCTGAAGGCCAAGAACTCCAGGTAGCGGCTTCGAGGAGTTCGGCATGGGTCTGTTCAAGCCATATCGGTTCCTCTCTTCGGTCGACAAGGTCGATCTCGAGCAGCTTGCTGCCGATGGCTTCGACTGCATCCTGCTCGACATGGACAACACCGTGCTGCCGCGCGACACCGAAGTGGTGCCCGACGCGGTGATCGAGTGGATAGCACGAGCCAAGGAGATGGGCTTCAAGATGTCGTTCGTCTCCAACAACTGGCACGGTTACGTTTTCGATCGTGCCGCCAAGCTCGGTCTGCCGATAGTCCACAAGGCCATGAAGCCGTTTCCGCTGGCTTACCACATCGCCAAAAGACGCCTCGGGTGCAAGCGCAAGGCCACGGTTTCGATCGGCGACCAGCTGATGACCGACGTCTTCGGCTCGCGCTTGGCTGGCATCAAGCCGATACTCGTCCTTCCGCAAGCTACGAAGGATCTGCCGCACACGCTCTTCCTCAGGAAGATCGAGCGGCTCATACTCAAGGATGCGAAGCCGACAAGGTAGGGGTCGCATGGCAATTCGCACCGCGGCAGAGCGCCGCACCCAAGTCCCAGCAGGTGATGCTTAGGGGCTATGTTCCCAAACGAGCTGGCGGGCGAGCATCGGAGGTGCCGCTCGCGCTGGAGCTGGCGGTGCTGACCGCCAGCGTCTTGCTCTGCGCACTAGCGCCAATGGTCGATCCCCGGGCGCAGCTTGCGCTTCTTGCATTGCTTTTCGTCACGCTCTCCTCGATCTTGCTGCTATTGGCGCGCCTTAGCATCGTCGACATTCGGAGTCGCCTTCTCCCAACCGCTCTGGTCAGGCCGTTGCAAATCTCATTTTTGGCTTTCAACCTGCAGATCTGCGCATTTTCGAGCGTTGGGTCGACGCCGCATGAGATTCTTGGCCAGGCAGCTCGTGTCTCTTTGATCGGGTGCGCTGCGATGCTTGCGATCCTGTTGGCCGTGGCGTTTCTTTCGCGTGGAGGGGGAGAGGCGCCGATAGGCGGAGGCGACATCAGGATGGGTGCGGCCATCGGACTGGGCCTCGGTGCAAACAGCATTCTGGTGCTAGCCGCCGCATGCATCATAGGCATCGCGTACTCAGCCATCGCGCGCAAGGGAACCTTCCCCATGGGTCCATGCCTCGCAGCACCTTCTGCACTTTTGATGGTGCTTTCTGTCGCAGCCGCCCTCTAGGGCTATAATCGTTGTATGTGATGGCAGGGGTGCACGGCACCATCTATGACGAACGGATCCCAGGCATGGTCGATTTCGAATGTCCCAACCATATTCTGCTGATCGGATTCTCCGGCGCGGGCAAGTCGACTATCGCGCGCAAGTTGGCGCGACGCTACGGCAAGGTCTCCTTCGATACCGACATCGGCATCGTGAGGATGGTTGGCAAGCGAGTCGAGGACATCTTCGCCGAGGAGGGAGAGGCTGCATTCAGGAAATACGAGCACGACTATCTGGAGTATCTCGCCACTATGGATCCGGCGATCATCAGCTGCGGTGGCGGAATCATCACGACTGCGGAGAATCGCGAGATGGTCAAGAAGCTCGGCTTCGTCGTGCTGCTGAGAGTCGACCCCGACGAGGCGGTCTCGCGCATCACGCGCCTCGACAAGAAACCGCTGCTAAACGGCGAGAAGACCCCCTCGGAGCTCTTGGCTGAGCGATGGGATTGGTACGAGTCGTGCGCCGATCTGATCTTCGACACGTCGGGGAAGGGGACTGGCAAGGTCTCCTATGAGCTCGGCTGCCTTCTGGAGGACAAGGGCCTTCTCTGATCGAAAGGAATTCCAATGTTAGATAGGCTGTCCGCGGTGCGCGAATCCCTGCGCGCTAATGGCCTCGATGCCCTCTGCACGACTAGCGTCTCTGACATCAGGTGGATGACTGGCTTCACCGAGGTCTTCGATTCGGAGCGCGCGCATCTGGCGATAGTCGCGGACGACCTCGCGCTGATTCACACAGATTCGCGCTACAGCGATGCGATGCGCTCGCGTGCGGAGGGAAGCGAGTGGACCATCGACTCCACCCCCTGCAGGCATGCCGCGCTCTTCGCGGCGAAGCTCTCCGAGCTGATACATGATGGCGCGTGGAGGATCTGCATCGATTCCGACATCCCGCTTTCCGAGTACAGGGCGCTGACAGCGGCACTCACGGAGGCTGGCATCGGGTTCGAGCTCGTCGAGGGGGCATCGCCCGCAAGGGCGCTTCGCGAGGTCAAGGATGCCTCGGAAATCGAGCTGCTCTTCAGCGTGCAGGCCATCGCCGACAAGGCGTTCTTGGAGCTAATCGAATGGATCGAGCCGGGGATGACCGAGCTCTCCGTGGCTACCGAGCTGGAGTATCGCATGAAGCGCCTGGGCGCGCAGAGCGCCTCGTTCCCGACGATCGTGGCCAGTGGCCCGAATGGTGCCAACCCGCACTCCGTGGCAGGGCAGCGCAAGCTCGAGGCCGGCGACCTTGTCATCATCGACTATGGCGCGAGATGCCTCGACTACTGCTCCGATACCACGCGCACGATAGCGATAGGAGAGCCGAGTGCGGAGCTCCGCCGCATCTACGATCTCACCCTCGAGGCGCACAACAGGTGCAAGGAACTCGTCAAGCCCGGTGCGCCCTGCAGGGACGTTCACAACCTCGCGGCCGAGATAATCGCCGATGGCGGCTACTCCGGCAAGTTCAACCACGGGCTTGGCCACGGTGTCGGCATCGACGTTCACGAGGGCCCGACGATGAACTCCAGATACGAGGGCGTCCTCGAGGCAGGGAACGTTGTCACGATCGAGCCGGGCATATACATTCCAGGCCTTGGAGGAGTGCGCATCGAGGACTGCGGAGTGGTCGGCGAGGACGGCTTTTGCAGCTTCACGAAGCTCACGCACGAGCTCATAGTCATCTAGTATAGGTCGGCTGCTGCAAACCGCGTGCTCTCTGGGGCTTTTCGGGCATACAGCACGTTCTTGCAGCGCATCGCTGTGCTATATTTGAGAAGCATATGTGTCGATAGATACGAAAGGATCATTCAATGGCGATTTCCACTGCTGATTTCAAGAATGGCAAGTGCATCAGCATCGATGGCAAGCCCTATCTGATCATCGAGTTCCAGCACGTCAAGCCTGGCAAGGGCGGCGCATTCGTACGCACCAAGGTCAGGGACGTCAGGACCGGCAGGGTCAACGACCTTACGTTCCGCTCCGGCGAGAAGTTCGACGAGGTCCGCATGGAGACCAAGGAGATGCAGTACCTTTACACCGATGGCGACGATTACCATTTCATGGATATGACCTCCTACGATCAGCTCGCAATTCCTGCTGATGTCATCGGCACCACCTCGCAGTGGCTCAAGGAAAACGATATTTGCCTGATCCAGTACGCTGGCGACGAGATGATCGGCGTCGAGCCTCCGATGTTCATCGAGGTCGAGGTCGTCGACACCGAGCCCGGCTTCAAGGGTGACACCGTCCAAGGTGGCACCAAGCCCGCAGTCGTAGAGACCGGCGCCACCGTCTCCGTCCCGATGTTCATCAACGTCGGTGACGTTCTCAAGATCGACACCAGGGATGGACGCTACATCACCCGCGTCTAGCCTAAACCCGAAGGAGAAACGATGAAGAATTCGAATGAGGCGAACGCCGAGGGCAAGTCGACCCCGACTACCCGTCTGGAGATCGCTCCTGGAATCATCGAGTCGATGGTTGCCATAGCTGCCAGCGAGGTCGATGGCGTAGCGTCGGTTGGGAATCTCAAGATCGATATGGGCGGCGATTCCGTCATGACCGAGTTCAACCGTCCCGATGGCGTCGATATCATCGAGGATGACGGCCAGATCGTGCTCGACATCAGCATCCAGATGTACACCGGCCACAAGCTCACCGAGCTTGCCAACGCCGTCAAGTCCAGCGTCTACGATGCCCTTCTGAGCCAGACTGGCATCAAGGCCAAGGAGATCAACATCAACGTCTCCGGCCTCCAGGTTGAGAACGGGAAGTAATTTGGGCAAGCGCATGGGCAATGCGGAGAGGCGTACGCGCGGCAGGAGCCAAGCGCTGCAGCTTCTCTTCACTAGGGAATTCGATACGGACGGACTCGTCTCGACACCCGATTCAACTGCAGATGTGATGGATGACCTCGTCGTCGAGGATTACGCTCGCGAGCTCTACGACGGCGTCGTCGAGCACATCGACGAGATCGACGCGACCATCGAGTCCGCATCGAGGAACTGGCTTATCTCACGCATGCCCATCACAGACAGATCGATTCTGCGGATCGCCGTCTACGAGATCCTTTTCAGGGACGATGTGCCGGTGGGAGTCTCGATCAACGAGGCCGTCGAGCTGGCGCAGAGCTTTGGGGGCGAGGACGATTCGTTCAAGTTCATAAACGGACTGCTTGGCAGGATCGCTAAGGATATGCCCGCGCCGGCTGGCGATGGCGCGCAGGTAGATTGAGAAGGGACTCGCTGATGGCAGACAACCGTCCGGAAAGCTCGTATCTCAGGGTCAAGAACCACCTCGACGCGATTGCCGAGCAGATCAGATCGACCGACCTTCCACTCGAGAAGGCGCTCGATCTCTACGAAGAGGCCATCAGGCTGGGCAACAGCTGCGCCGATCTCATCGATATGACCGACTTCTCCCTCGAGGAGATCGAGGCCTTCAACAACGAAACCTCCGCCGATGGCGCCGATGACGCAGCCGATGAGCAAGCTGCGAGCGCCGAATCCGACGCGCCGCAGGATGCATCGGAAAGCCAATCCGAGTAGATAGCGAACCATTGCCATGGATGAGAAGATGGCAGAGTCGAGCGCTGCCTCCTTCATGCGAGGTTTGAAGGAAGGCGAGCAATCTCTCATGGATAGCGAGGGCAATCCGGAGGTCATCTCCGGCAATTTCCTGCTCTCCAAGATCAACAAGCCGTCAGACCTCCAGAACCTCTCCGACGACGAGCTTGAGAGCCTGGCTGCCGAGATCAGGGCGATGATCCTGGTCTCCGTTTCCAACAACGGCGGGCACCTGGCTTCGAGCCTGGGCGCCGTCGAGGAGATCATTGCGATGCATCGCGTATTCTCCGAGGAGGGCGACCAGATCCTCTTCGATGTGGGCCATCAGGCGCTCGCGCACAAGCTGCTCACCGGTCGCGTCGACGAATTCTCCACGCTGCGTCAGTTCGGCGGAATCGCCCCCTTCCCGAAGCGCGGGGAGAGCGACTACGACATCCACGATTCGGGCCATGCCTCCGATTCTCTCTCATGCGCCCTTGGCCTCTCGTTGGCCAAGGATCTCAATGGCGATCCTGGGGACGTGGCAGTGCTCATCGGCGACGCCGCCATATCCGGCGGCATGGCGTTTGAGGCGCTCAACCACATCGGCCAGCTCGGCAATGACATCACGATAGTCCTCAACGACAACGAAATGTCGATCTCCAAGAGCGTCGGGGGGCTGGCGTTGTACCTTGGCCACATTCGCCTGAGCAAGGAGTACATCAACACGCGCGACAGGGTCGAGGGACGTATCAGCAGCTTCGGCGACTTCGGAGAGAGCTTGGTAAACCTCGGCGAGCTCGCCAAGAATTCCTTC
>JAILQZ010000045.1 GCA_024698685.1 bacterium | reverse complement strand
CTGTGGAGGCGCGTATGGTCGATCTACATCTTCATCAGGTGGTATGAGCTGTTCTTCACCGAAGAAGGTTTCGAGAAGACGCGCATCAACTGGGATTCACCCTGCAAGTGGCCGACTCCGCGCTTCCCCTAAGGGTTGGCTGGGAAACCAACGCTCCTAAGCGCTAAGATCAGCCCCCTACAGCGTTCCGGCCGCCCTTGCAGCCTCAACCTCCTCGATTGCGTCCTTGGGCGAGAACTCGCAGGTGCCATCGCCTAGCTTGACGATCTCGAGATCGTCTCCGCGCCTGACCTCCCCGCCGTTGAGCACGACGGCAAAGATTCCCTCGCGCGGGAAGATGCAGTCGCCCGCCAGGTGGTAGATGGCGCAGCGAGTGTGGCACACCTTGCCGATCTGGCTGATTTCGCAGAGCACGTCTCGGCCAATCCGCAGCTGCGTTCCCAACGGCAGAGCGAGAAGATCGATTCCCTCGGTGGTGAAGTTCTCTCCGAAGTCGCCTTCCTTCACATCGAGGCCCATTTCACGGGCGCGCTCGATCGACTCCTGCGCCAAAAACGACACCTGCCTATGCCAGCTGCCCGCATGCGCATCGTCTGCGAAGCCCCACTGCTCCTTGACCACCACGGCCTGCTCCCCCACGGGCGTCTTGCGCGTGCCCTTGTTGACGGAGACGTTGACCGACCTGATGCGAGCGGTGGTGCCCTGCTGCATGATTTACCCCCTAATATAGTAGGTATCTGATAATCCAATGTTAAGGCATCTAACCTTCACGGGCAAGAGGCCACAGGTTGGCGGCGCGGTTAAGCTTTCGTGCATGCTTTGACTGTCCCCTTTTCCACAGATACGCGTAGGAAATACAATAAGTACGTGCGTACGAGCGCGCAGGGCGCACCCACACCCGCGAGAAGGAGCAAAAATGGCAAGCATCAGAGAATGCGCCGAGAGGTTCAAGGACTATTACAACAGGCCGATTAGCGAATGTGCCATCATAGACAAATGGATCAAGCTGAATGATAAATCGCATCCCCTAGATGTGGAGTACTCCAGCATGGGGAAGAATGCACGCTATAAGTTCAAAAATGACAACCGAAAATTTGCAAGAATGTACTTCGATGAACGCCCGAAGGTTGTGAAATTGCTTAAGGAACTGCTCTTATTCATCGGGGTATCAAAAGAAGATGTAACCGATTGGCTCGGGTTCGATAACATCTATTCAGGAGACGAAGTATGCGTTCTGCTACTTAAATATCTGCAAGGGGAACGTTCGCGCGGAACCATGACGCAGCAGGATATTGCGGATTACTTCGGTACGAGTCTCAGAACTATCGGAAGCTACATAAGCAAAATGCGTCCCACAAGAGAAAGTCTTGGAAAATGCCGCGTTTTCGGGCAAACAGTCGAAATGGATCCAAAGCGCATAACCAATGTGCCCGAGTCAACAATGCACCCAATATTCCTCGCGCTCGACCTCGTTGAGCTGCGAACCTTGGTAAACGTTCTACAAGACCACATTGAAGGCGGAATGGAATCGATCGTGGTGCTCGACATCCTCGACAAGATCCGCAGCCAAGTGACCGATTATGCCGCTAGCCGCCTGCCCTCACCTCCTGGTGATGTTTGGATAGCGCACCAACGTACGCACGAAGAAGGAGCCAGGCTCAGCAGGGGAATCATCGTCAGCGAAAAAGAGCTTCTGCGCGCTCGCGTAACATATGAGGTGATCGATGAAGAAAACGGCACTGAGAGCATGAAGGTTTGCGAAGGTTACATTTCCACAGACCGAAGCAGGCCACTCATGGTCAACATACACACCGAGAATGACGAGATCCATTCAGTTGACTATCGACGGATTATCGAATTCAAAAACATATAGCTATTTGCAAATAGGAACCTGGGCTTCCTGTTAGAACAAACTGCTCCTTGGATAATAGAAATGTAAGCTTACACGGGCCAAAAATTGGTCCATTCTAGCAATCATTTCCTAAGTATTTAAGGAGGACATATGAACATGAACCGTAAACACAACCACAGGAACGCAGGTCTCTACTCGGACGAGACCATCGAGGTCAGGTACCCCGCCGACTACATTGAGAGGCATTTCCACTGCGATGTCATCGAGACCATCCACGCACGCGAGGTCAGCGAGTATCTCCGCTGGGCGAATCGACTCACCGCGCAGCACGTGACCCATCTCGGAAGCGAGGTAAATTGCCTTGTCGCTCAGTGCGTAAACAATTCGATCGCTAACGGCGATAGCCTGTCCGACATCAACAGGAGCTTGGCAGCTGGCTTCAACAACGCGCTCTTCAAGTACAACCTGATCCCCTATTTTGCCTACGGGTCGAACATGGATATCAATCAGATGGAGCATCGTTGCCCCAACGCGCACTTCCTTGGAGAAGCCACGCTGGAGAATCACGACTTCGCGCTCGACTATGCAGGCGTAGCAACTGTCGTGCCAGCTGAGGGCAAGAGCACCACGGGAATCCTCTGGTTCATCTCCCGCGAGGATGAGAGGAAACTCGACTCCTACGAGGGCGTGAGCATTCACTGCTATCGCAAAGAGCGCATGCAGATCAAATTCGACGGTAAGGAGGTCAGCTCGCTGGTCTACGTCTCCGAGCGCGATCCATATGACGGAACGCTCTATCGCGATGACTACCTCGATAACATCATCGACAACGCGATGCGCTACGAGTTCGACCCAGAGTACGTCGCACGTCTCAAGGAGTGGCAAGAGTCGTAATGGATGCTTGCCAGCACGGCAACACGCCCCTGATGAAATGGCCCCGGTTCTTCCGGGGCTTTTCATCTGAGCACTTCCCCTTCAACTCCGTCGCGCTCGCGTGTATCCTTAACCCAGCAAAAGGCGACAAGCGAAAGGGGCCAACATGAAGAAACTCACCGAACGCGCCGAGATCGAGCAGCTGCAGAACACGCTGGTCGCGCACATCCCCAACGACTGGGCACTCGTCACCGCCGGAAACATCGACAGCTTCAACACCATGACGGTCGCGTGGGCAAGCCTCGGCGACATCTGGTGGAAACCCGTCTTCAACGCATGGGTCAAGCCTTCGCGCTACACCTACGAGTTCATAGAGCGCGAGGAGTTCTTCACCGTGCAGTTCTTCAGCCCGGAGCACAAGGACGACCTCGTGATCCTCGGCACCAAATCGGGCCGCGACTGCGACAAGGTAGCCGAAACCGGGCTAACTCCCATGGATATCGACGGCAAGGTGACCTTCGAGGAGGCACTGGTGACACTCGTGTGCCGCAAGCTCTACTCGCAACCGCTCGACCCTGCGGGGCTGCCAGAGGACGTGGTCAACCAGTACTACCAAGACGGCGAAGTGCACACGCACTTCATCGGCGAGATAGTCGAGGCGTACGTCAAAGAATAGCTAGGCGCTTCGGAGCAGAGCTTGCAATCACTCCATCTTCTTGAACACGCTTTTCGGCTGCTTGCAGATCGGACAGATCTCGGGCGGCTCATCACCAGTGTGCACGTATCCGCAGATGGAGCAGATCCATCGCGTTTGCCCGGCATTCGGATCCTCCGGTGTGGGAAGCTCGTCCAGCAAATCGGCAATGCTGCCTGCAATCGAGCGCGCATCGTCATCGCTGAACTCGCCCATATCCGTGATCTGCATCCCAGTGAGCTCGCTGAACTTGCCGAGGAGCGCCTGCTCTTCGGGAGTCAGCGTGTCAACTCGCAGCTGTCCCTTCATGAAATAGGAATGGAAGCTGTAGGGATTCGCCGCCTCCTTGAGTCCATCGGCCACCGAAGGGAACTCCTTTTCAGAGAACAGCCCCTCCCCGACCACGATCAGATGCTTGTAGTTCAGCTTGCCCTGCATCTTGCTCACGAATAGCTTCGTCAGCTGCGCAGTATACGGGCCGCGAAAGCCGAATACGAGAATCAGAGCGTCGTAGTCGTTCTCGTCCTCAGCCTGAAACGGCGTGTCGACGTTGATGCACAGGCAGGAGAGCTTGTTCGCGATGATCTCCGCGAGCCTCTTCGCGCTGCCGTGCTGGGTTTCGTATGTGACTATCGACCTCATGCTCCGCTCCTTTCGTCTCGAGCCTAGAAGTTGAAGTTGTCTGGATCCGGGCCGGTGCGCCATCCGCAATCGAGCGCGGAGATTGCAGCGACATCGTCCTCGTCGAGCTCGAAGTCCTCCACAGCGAAGTTCTGGATGATGCGCTCTTGATGCGTCGACTTCGGCAGCACGATGACGCCGCGCTGCATGTTCCACCTGATAATGATCTGCGCTGGCGACTTGCCGTACTTCTCAGCGAGGCTCTGAAGCAAGGCGTCCTCCATGATGTTGCCGCCAGTGCCGCCAAGCGGGCTCCAAGCCTCAACCGCGATACCCCTGCCCTGCAGGTAATCGATCAGCTCCTGGTTGCTGAAGTACGGGTTCGATTCGATCTGGTCGGCCGCAGGAGCCACGTTGGCGATCGCATCGATGCGCTCGACGTGGTGCTTGTGGAAGTTGCTGAGGCCAATCGCCTTGATCATTCCCTGCTCGTACAGCGACTCCATCGTCTTCCATGCAGCTTCGAAGCCATCGACTGGCCAATGGATCAGAAAGAGGTCCACGTAGTCCATGTCGAGGCGCGCCAGGCTCCTCTCTAAGGCCCCTTGCACCCTGTTCTCGCGAACCGCGTTGTTCCAGACCTTGGTTGTGACGAAGATATCCTCGCGCGGGATTCCGCTCTCCTTGATGGCGATGCCGACGCTCTCCTCATTGTGATAGTACGATGCGGTGTCGATGTGCCTGTATCCAGCCTCCAACGCCCATTTCACGGCGTTGACGGTCTCTTCGCCATCGCGCGTCTGGAAGACGCCAAGGCCCACTATCGGGATGCTGTTTCCATTGTTCAGCTTGATGCTCTCCATCAGATTCCCCCAATCTAGAAAACTGCCAGCTTACCAGTACTTCGTGATTACGTTGACGTTCGCCCCGAACTCGTTGTAGTGGGCGACATTGTCCATCATCTTCTTGACCATCAGGATTCCGAGACCGCCGGGCTTGAGCGCCATCGGATCCTTCGGAATTTCCGGATCCTCGCGCTCGAGCGGATTGAACGGCACTCCATCATCGGAAACCTCGACGGTGAACGAACGATTCGCGGGAGCATATGTGCAGTGGACCCTCAAAGCGCCGGGATTGTCATCTGTTGCGTCGGGATATGCGTACTTGCAGACGTTGACGACAAGCTCCTCCACTGCGATGCGTATCTGGTTGGCGGCCTGCTTGGAGCAATCCGCGCGCCTGAGCTGGTCGTCGACGAAGTCGAGGACATCGTCGAAGTTCTCG
>JAILQZ010000087.1 GCA_024698685.1 bacterium | reverse complement strand
CGCTCCCATTCTAGGATCATCGCGCGGATATCGCTCCAGTGCCTGTGGAAGTGCCCGTCTCCGTGGTCATGGTCATGGTCATGGCGCCCGTGATCATGGTGATGATCATGATCGTGGTGGTGATGCCCGTGGTCGTGCCCGTGGTCGTGCTTGTCGATCACGTCGATCTTGAGCCCGCTGATGCCTTCGACGCAAACGTCGCGGATGCTGACATCCACATCGCTCAGCGCGCTCTCGAAGATCGTAGCGAACTCTTGGCGACTCATGATCCCGAGCTTCTCGCTTGCCTGGATCATCGCGCCAAGGAACTTGTCACCAGAAATGCCGGTAGAAAGGTCCATCGATGCTATGCGTGCCATGTTTCCCCTTAGCTATTCATCCTATAGCCAGCTTGGTGAATTGATCCTGTGAGCAACCTGCCCTGCGCCGAAGCCGTTGTCGATGTTGACAACGCTGACCCCGCCGGCGCAGCTGTTCATCATGGAGAGCAAAGCGGAGATTCCCCCGAAGCTCGCCCCGTATCCGACGCTGGTGGGCACCGCGACAACCGGCACGCCTACCAGCCCCGCGATCAACGAGGGGAGCGCGCCCTCCATGCCCGCTACGGCGACGATCACGCGAGCGCTCTTGAGCTCGTCCTCGTGCGCCAACGTCCTGTGAACCCCGGCCACACCGATGTCGGTGAGCAGCGTGACGTGCGAGCCCATCAGGCATGCGGTCATCGCCGCCTCCTGGGCCACTGGGAGGTCGCTTGTCCCCGCACAGCACACGATGATGTTCCCCGTGGTGCGGGATTGCGTCACCGTCGTCAGCGCCTCGTTGACGTTGTTGGTGCGGATCGGGTTCTCGCGCCTGTCGACGAAGAGCAGCCTAGGAATTGGCATGTAGATCGCGTCATCGATTTGCGCCAGCACCTCTGCAGCCTTCTCATCGCTCACCCGCGTGGCGAGCACAAGATCATGGCGTTTCAGCAGCGCAGAGGCTATTTCGCAGATCTGCTCGGCGGTTTTTCCCTCCCCGAAGATCACCTCGGGAAAGCCGCATCTTCGCTCTCTGTCATAGTCCAGATTTGCGTATTCCTGAAGCTCCATTTCGCGCCTCTCCGAAGCATTGAAAAAGTGTTATTTTCCTGCAGTTTTGTAACACTTTCGGGTTCATTACATTACATTACATCAAGTGCTTCACGGGTTACTCAAAAGCTGCGTCTGCAGATAGAATATACCTTGTCGCCGACTGTGCTTTTTTTGCGTGCAGAAGCAACGTTTTGCTAACGCATATTATTGCAAATAGTTCATCGTTGTTGCTCGCATTTTCAAGCATTGCGGTGTTATGAAGGGAAAAGATGCTCAGTCGATGGTAATGCGACACGCTGAGGAAGCAGGCGTTGCATCTTTTTGAGTTGAGGAGGTAAACGAATGGTAATGCCGGAGGTCCGCGAAGCGGGGCTTGCTAGCTACCTTGCCAGCAAGGGTGTCTCGCGACGCACATTCCTCAAATTCTGCGGTGGAGTCGCCGCAGCCATCGGGCTCTCATCCACGATGGGGCCGAAGGTGGCCGAAGCGCTCGAGATCGGTTCCGCAACCGGCAAGCTGATTCCGGTTGTCTGGATCGAGGCAGGATCCTGTTCGGGCTGCACCGAGTCCCTGGCGCAGGCCGTAGAGCCAGATGTGGCTACCTTGGTTTTGGACTATCTCTCCCTTAACTACTCGGAGACGCTCTCCGCTGCGGCGGGCCACTCTCTCGAGAAGGCCAAGGAGGAGACGATCGAAGCCGGCGGATACATCCTCATCTACGAGGGCGCTGTCATGACCGGTTGGGATGGCAACGCGCTCATGGTTGCCGACGAGAAGGGCACCGATGCCCTCATCCACGCTGCCAGCAATGCGCTCGCGGTGATCTCCGCAGGCTCTTGCGCGGTCGATGGCGGATGGTGCGCAGCGCATCCCAATCCCGCAGGTGCGATGGGCGTCCAGAAGTTCCTCAAGCAAAACGGCATCGCAACGCCGGTCATCAACCTTCCGTCGTGTCCGGTCAATCCGGAGCACATCGTCGAGGTCGTCATGAACTTCGTCCTCACCGGGCAGCTGCCAAAGCTCAACTCGAACAACGAGCCCGAGCTCTCGTTCGGCCAGCTCATCCATGAGAACTGCCCGAGGCGCGGCCACTTCGAGAACGGCGAGTTCGTCTACGAGTTCGGCTCGGACGAGGAGCGCAAGGGCTATTGCCTCTACGCGATGGGATGCAAGGGTCCGCAGACCTACTCCAACTGCCCGGTGGTTCGCTGGAACGGCAAGGCCAGCTGGTGCGTCGAGGCCGGAGCGCCCTGCATCGGATGCGCATCCTGCAATCCGCGCTCCAGCAGGAACAACTGGGTCAACAACAACGCTCCGTTCCTGCAGCGTTTCCATGACATGCACGTCGGAAGCACCAACTTCCAGCCCACCACCCTGGCGATTGCAGTAACCGGCATCGCGGGCGTGGCGATCGCAGCTCACGGCTTCGGCATGAAGTTCGCCGGACGCACCAAGGGCGGCGCGCCGATCGAGACCGAGAGCGACTGGAGCAAGAAGCAGCCCAAGGCAGCCGAGGCGCCAGAGGTTGTCGAGGATGTCCAAGAGGGAGGCGATGAGTAATGGCCAGATCAGTCATCGACCCTGTATCCAGAATCGAGGGCCATCTCAGGGTTGAGATGGAGGTTTCCGGCGGCAAGGTAACCGATGCTTGGGTAACCGGTGGCCTCTTCCGCGGCATGGAGCTCATCCTTCAGAATCGCGAGCCGGCAGATGCAGCGATGATCGCGCAGCGCATCTGCGGCGTCTGCCCGATCTCCCATGCGCACGCAGCCTGCTTCGCAGGCGAGGGCGCCTACGGCATCACGCTGGAGAACGGCGCGAGGCTCGTCCGCAACATCCTCGAGGGCTCGCAGTTCCTGCACTCGCACATCCTGTGGTTCTACAATCTCACCGGACTCGACTACGTCGATCCCACCAACGCGCTGAGCGCGAACGTTGCGGATACCTACGATCTCGCAAATGCTGCGGGAACCGGCAACTCCGACTTCGCGGCCGTCAAGAAGCATCTCGAGTCGTTCATCAAGAACGGGCAGCTCTCGATCTTCTCCGGCAACTGGTTCTCGAGGGACACCTTCAACCTGCCCCCCGAGCTCGACCTCATCGCAACGGCCCATTATCTCGAGGCTCTGCAGTATCAGGCCAAGGCGTCGCAGATCTCCGGCCTCCTCGGCGGAAAGATGCCGCACATCATGACCTCCATCCCCGGCGGAACCACCTACGTTCCTACGGTGGAGAAGATCGACGATGCGCTGATGCGCGCCATCGAGATTCGCGACTGGGTGGCCAACACCCTCATCCCTGACACTCTGGCGATCGGCCCCTACTACACCGAGGCTCTCGGCTTCGGCAAGGGCCCGGGTCGCTACGCTGCATGGGGCGTCTTCAACAGCCCATCGCAGAAGCCCAACGAGAGGTATCTCCCCGCTGGAGTCATCGACGGCAAGTTCAAGCTGCACGACGTCGATGAGTCGCTCATCACCGAGTACACCGGCCATAGCTACTACAAGACAGAGTCCAACCTCAACCCGCGCCATGGCCTCACCGACCCCGAGTTCCCCGAGGGCGGAAGGGATCTCGAGGGCAAGTACACGTGGTGCAAGGCTCCGCGCTACGACGGCAAGCCCTATGAGGCCGGTCCGCTTTCCCGTATGCTCGTCGCCTACATGAGGGGTGTTCCCGAGATCGTCAAGCTCATCGACAGCACCACCAAGACGCTTGGCGTTGGCATCCACGACCTCGAATCGGTCCTCGGCCGCATCGTGGCCCGCAATCTTGAGTGCCTCTACATCGCCAACCTCGAGGTCGAGTGGCTCACCGAGTTGGGCAAGGCCGCTGCGGATCCGAGCACCAAGTACTTCACCGAGCCCGCTCATGAGACGGGCGAGGGAGCTGGAATGTGGGAGGCTCCGCGAGGTGCCCTCTATCACTTCGAGCGCATCAAGAACAACGAGATCCAGGACTATCAGATCATCATCCCCACCACCTGGAACATCTCCCCGAGGGATGCCGACGGCGTCAAGGGCCCGATGGAGCAGGCGCTCATCGGATGCCCGGTCGATGATGTCGAGAAGCCGATCAACGCGCTGAGGGTAGTCCACAGTTTCGATCCGTGCGTGGCTTGCGCGGTTCACGTCAACGAGCCCGCCACTGGCAAGCACTTCGAAGTAGTTACCAATCCTTGGGGGGTGAAGTAAATGGCGCATCTCGCACATTACAAAGAGGCTCACCCGCTTCCATTCGTGATCACGCACTGGATCAATGCTATCTGCATGTTCTGCCTGATCATCTCGGGCCTCTTCATCCATTACCCCGCGATTCCGTCGATCATGGGCCTTTGTCGCGGATTGCACATGGTCTGCGCGTTCGTCATCCTGATTAACCTCTTCGCAAGGGTGATCATGGCCTTCTTCATCAAGTCGGCCCAGTATGGCGGAACCCGCGAGGGCCTCGACAGGGACATCAAGAACTATCTGCCCAGCAAGGGCAACAAGCATCAGTTCCTTCCCTGGATCAAGTACTACCTCTTCCTTAAGAAGGACCATCCCAAGGGCACCAAGTACGGTTCGCCGCAAAAGCTCTCCTATGCGGGGATTCCGTTCCTGCTTCTCTTCATGGGCTTCACCGGCTTTGCGCTCTGGGGACCCACCTGCGACTGGGGCATCTTCGTTTGGTTCACCAACCTCGTTGGCGGAATCATGAACGTGAGGATCATCCACTTCTTCATGATGTGGGTCTTCATCATCTTCACCGGCCTGCATATGTATCTCGCCCTCATCGAGGGTCCTGCGCAGGTTGCGATCATGTTCAAGCATAAGGAGCATGGCGGAATGATCATGGATCCGGAGACCAAGGAGATCATCGGAGAGGATCTCGATCCCAGCGATCCAGACGCAAAGCGCTACTTCAACTAGAATCGGCGCTTCTGCAAATCCAGCTATCGTCAGCAGCCCGGCATCTCGGTGCCGGGTTGCTCTGTGTAAGGGGCGGGGCAGGTTGCGAAGGCTTGCCAATCGCCCGATAATCTCAAGATGAAAGCACGTTGCAACGCGATGGAGTGCGAGTGAAGAGAATCTGCGTCATATGCATAGGCAACATCCTGCTGGCCGATGAGGGCGTTGGGCCCGCCATCGCCAAGAGGATGATCGAGCGCTACGAGTTTCCCGAGAACGTGAGCGTGGAGGACTGCGCCTGCATGGGGCTGGCCCTTTTGCCCGAATTCGAGGAGAACGACCTGCTCGTTGTGGTCGATGCCGTCGATGGAACGGGCGAGCCTGCGGGAACGGTCTTCCGGTTCAGCCCCGATGACATCGACAGGAGCCACGTTATCCACTCCGCCCATGATATGCGCTTCTCCGATGTGCGCGATGCGGCCAAGATGCTCGGTTACGAGGTCGAGGGAATCTGCGTCGGAGTGCAGGTCGAGGACATCTCGCCAGCCGAGTTCGAGATCGGGCTTAGCGAGTCTGTGGAGTCGGCGCTTCCCCTCGCGATCCAAACGGTGCTGTCGATCCTGCTGGAAAACGGTGTCGAGGGGATCATCGAGAAGGACAGCGGCTTGGAGGTTTGCGCTGGTGGAGAGCTGCGCGAACCCGGTGGAGGCGAAATCGGCTAGATGGGCTCGGTGGATCTGCGCGCTTACGAGAGCTGTACGCTCTGCCCTCGGAAATGCGGCGCGAATCGCGCGGCGGGGGAGCTCGGCGTTTGCGGAGCGAGCTCGCGCGTGAGTGTGGCGAGAGCGGCACTTCACCTCTGGGAGGAGCCGCCTATCTCAGGTGTGACAGGTTCCGGAACCGTGTTCTTCGCGCATTGCCCGCTACATTGCGTCTATTGCCAGAACAGCGAGATTTCGGTGCGCAGCATCGATGCCGCCGACAATCCGTGGATCGAGCGCGCAGTTTCTGTCGAGGAGCTTTCGGATATCTTCTTCGATCTGCAGGACCAAGGCGCCAACAACATCAACCTGGTTACCGCCACGCATTATCTGCCCGAGGTCGCAGGGGCCATCGAGCGTGCCCGTAGCGGAGGGCTTGCGATACCGTTTCTGCTGAACACGAGCGGCTATGAGAGCATCGAGGCGCTTCGCGCGCTTGACGGTCTGATCGACATCTACCTCACCGACTTCAAATACGCCGATTCCGCACTTGCTCAGCGATATTCGCGTGCTGCGGATTACCCGCAGGTTGCCAAGGAGGCTCTGGCGGAGATGGTTCGGCAAACCGGCGCGCCCAAGTATCGCGCCGACGGCGGGGAAGGGGAGTTGCTCGTCAGCGGAACGGTTGTGCGCCACTTGGCGCTACCCGGATGCTTCGAGGATTCGCTGGCGATCATCGAGTACCTGGGGGCCGAGTATGGCGCGCAGATCGCGCTCAGCCTGATGAGCCAGTTCATGCCCCTTGCCGATCCGGATGGGTTCCCCGAGATTGCGAGGCGCATCGATCCGCACGAATACGACGCTCTGGTCGAGCGCGCCGAGACGCTGGATTTCGAAGAGTGCTTCATCCAGGATCCGTCGGCTGCGATCGAGGAGTACATTCCCGCCTTCGAGGGGCTTTAGCGCCAATAGGGCAAGCGGAAGGTCGCAGAGCGTTCGCTACAGCTTCGAATCTCCCTGCAGCTCGTTGACCGCTGCGGTTGCCATCTCCATGAGCTTGGCCAGTTGGGCCGTGTTCTCCTTGCCGAGAGACTTCTCGACGGCGTCCATTATCTGCAGCACGTGCTCGTGCTCGTCGAGATAGATGCTGATCTTATCCTCGATCAAGCGGATGCAGAGCTTGCGCTTGTCGTCCAAACCCTGGTAGCGCTCGATCACGCCTTTCTCCTCGAGGGACGAGATGACCTTGTTCATCTGCGATTTGAAGATCCGGAATTCATCGCAGATTTGCGTCGCTGTGATCTCCTCGCCCGAATTTCTGTTGCGGTAGAGGTAGTTGCAGACCGCCACCTCGTTGAGGGACAGGTTCTTCAGAAGCCTGTTGCCCCTTACGCATAGGGACATCTGCAACCAAGCATTCAGCAGCTCTTCCTTTTGCTCATCGCCCATGACGCACTTCCTTTCGGAGTGAGCAAATGAGTTAGGTACGAAATCTAGCTCATTCGCCGGATACTTATGGCTTACTCCAATGGGGGAAGCATTTCAAGCGAAACGCGCAAAAATGGCGAGCTTTCCATTGGATGCCACAGCTATCAACCAGGGTCTTCCTCGACGAAGGCGATCCAGTGGATTGCGGTTTCTGGGATTCCCGGGAAGGAACCGTTGTCCAGTGCTTCCATTGCTGCCGATTCGAACCTTCTCGAGATCTCCCATCGGCCATCTCCGATCTGCGCCACCTCGTACATGCATAGGTATGGGGAGATCGATGTGCATTGGGTTGCCACGATTCCGCTCGTCTTGGGATTCACTTCGATGACGACGGTTGCATCAAGGCCTTCGCCGCTGGAGTCGATGGCTGGGAAGGTGGCGGAGCCGCAACAATCGCTCGGCAGTCTCAGGGAGCCCAGCGCTCCTGCAATGCTTCGGGCATTGAGCGATGTGGCGCTGATGGAATTCGCCTTGAGGCTCGAAGCGCCGACCGATTCCGCCGCGATGTCGGTTGCGTTGAGGGATGTGCAGGAGATCGCTGCGCTCGAAATCGACTTCGCAGCCGAGATGGTGGTAGCTTCGATCGCGTTCACCTCGATGATGCTGGCGGAGAGGCTTTCGAGCCTGCCCTGCATCGCGGAGAGCTGGTCGATCGAAGCGCTGTCTGCCGCGATCTTGCTGGCTTCGAGCGTTTGGGCGGTGATCGACTGCGCGTGCACGGCGGGAGCGGTGATCGCCTCGTTGACGCTTAGGTTGCCCATGCTTGCATCGCCCGATACGATGAGCTGCTCGGAGGCGAGCTTCGCGATCTGCGCGGCCGAGGTCGCGAGCTTCTCCACTTCTGCGCTGACGGCTGCCAAAGTGCCGATCTCTGCGCTCTCGAAGGAGGCGCTGCGGGCCTCGATCACCGCCGCGCCGATCTTTCCAACCGCACGCAGCCCGCTCGCCTTCACCTCCCCGGTTGCGATCAGCGGGCCATCGATCTCGAGCGCGGTCCAGATCCTTGTCAGGTATCTGCCCGGATCGACCTCGAGCAGCAGCTCGTCATCTTCATCCTCAGAACTGCCCGTGCTGACGGAGAGCTTCCCCTTCACCCAAAGCGCGAATCCCTGCGATTCGCTTACGGTCAGTCTGGACAGCCCTTTGTCTTCAATCGTCTCCGATATCAGGGTTTCGAGTGGATTAGGGGACGATTCAGAAATCGTTTGGGATTGGTTTCGATCTTGATCGGAATCCGCTTGGCTGCCGCTTGGCTGCTGTTTGGAATCGCACCCTACAATTAGCCCAGCTAACAGCAACGAGATGATGACGATTGCTGTGAATCTGCAGGTAGAACGCTTCATTTGTCACTCCCTCCGAGTTGGGGAGAGCGGGTTTGGGGGCTGCAGTATGAATCAGATCGATTCGAAAATCAATAGCTTGCCGTCGGTGGAGGAAGGAGATGGATCGCGCCGAGCGCGGCTAGTTCCGAGTGCCACGGAGCTGACCTTCGCCACAACTCGAGGAGAGCCTCGCAAGGTTGTCATGCGCGAGCGTGTCGGGCGCGGGGCGATGGCCGATGTCTACAGTGGCGAGCTCGAGGACGGCGCGCGCGTGGCGGTCAAGGTCGCGCGGCTCGAGGGTGCGAGGTCGTCGATCAGGGAGCGCTTCTGCAGGGAAGCCCAGCTCGTCTGCAGGCTCAGCCACCCCAATATCGTCTGCGGCATAGGTTGCGGCACGATGCCAGGGTGCAGCGGAGCCCCCTTCGTCGTCCTCGAATACCTCTGCGGGGGCTCGCTTCTCGACCTTATGCGCGAGCAGCTGACCATCGAGCCCGCCCGTGCGCTCGGGATAGCCGAGCAGATCGCCCGTGCGCTTGCATACCTGCATCTAGATGGCAGGATCGTCGCGCATCGCGACATCAAGCCGGCGAACATCCTCTTCGATGCCGACGGGGTGCCCAAGCTCTCCGATCTTGGGGTGGCCAAAACGCGCATGGTCGTATCCGAGGATTTCGCAACAAAGATTGCGGGTACCCTGCGCTATATGTCCCCAGAGCAGCTAGCCGATTGCAGCAAGGTAGACATCCGCTCCGACATCTACTCGCTCGGCGTCGTCCTCTACGAGATGATCACCGGCGCTAGCCCTTGGAAGCTCGAGGGGAAGAATCCCATCAGGCTCTCCTCCGAGCTGCCGAGCCTCTCCGAATCCGCAACTGTGCGCACTGCGCTGGCGCCCTTCGAGCTGGATGCTCTCGATGCGCTGATACAGCGGGCATGCGCCCCCGAGCCCTTCGAGCGCTTCCAAACTCCCGCGGCTTTCGCGCGAGCCGCCTCCGATCTGGTGCGCGACCTTGCAGAGGGCAGATCCGGAAATTCACGCTCAGCAATCCGCCATAGGCGCCGCAGGCCCAGAGTGGCCGCGATCGCTGCAACCGTCTCCACGGCGCTGCTGGCAGCGGCTCTCCTCGCGAATTCCAGCCAGGCAGTGGCTGAGCGCTCTCCCAATCCAATGGAAACGCCACCTGTCGGTCGCGAGATCCAGCTGTCAGATTCCAGCCCGTAGCGCCTGTGAACGCTCATTCTCCGCACTTGCAGCCCGTATGCGCGCAACCCTTTGAATTGCTCGATGCCAAGGCATACAATCAGCTGCGTACGATTAGATTCGCTTTTATGGGAGAAGGCGCTGAGCAGGCGCGGCGAATGGCACGGAGAAAGGAAACGCCAGATGAGTGAATGCGCTGGTTGCCACGGTAACAAGGAAGGCTGCACGCAGGAATGCCAGTATGCGCAGACCAACGAGTACAGCAATGTGAAGAAGGTCATCGGAGTCGTCAGCGGAAAGGGTGGAGTTGGCAAGTCGCTCGTTTCCTCGCTGTTCGCATGCAAGGCGAATAGGGAAGGCCTCGCCACGGCCATTCTCGATGCCGATATCACCGGCCCCTCGATCCCGAGGGCGTTCGGAATCAAGGACCATTCCTTCGCAGTTGAGCAGGGCATGGTTCCTATGGCTTCCGAGGGCGGCATCAAGATCATGTCGCTCAACCTGCTCGTCCAGAACGAGACCGATCCCGTCATCTGGCGCGGGCCGATCATCTCCGGCATCGTCCAGCAGTTCTGGACCGAGGTTGTTTGGGGAGACATCGACGTCATGTTCATCGACATGCCTCCTGGAACCGGCGATGTTGCACTGACCGTCTATCAATCGCTTCCGATCGACGGCCTCGTCATCGTCTCCTCTCCTCAGGAGCTCGTTGGCATGATCGTCGAGAAGGCCGTCAACATGGCCAACCACATGGATATCCCGGTTCTCGGTCTTGTCGAGAACATGAGCTACATCACCTGCCCTGATTGCGGAAGGCAGATCAAGCTCTTCGGAGAGAGCCATCTGGACGAGATCGCATCTCGCCATGGAATCGAGCACACCGCGAGCATCCCGCTCGATCCCATGATCACTGCGAAGGTCGATGCAGGCAAGATCGAGGATGTCCAGGGAGACTGGCTCGACGAGATGTTCGAGGCCATCGTCAAGTAGCAAGCCCCAAGAGGAGCGCCTCTTCCTTGGAGTCGATCCGCACAGCTCTGTCCACTTCGAGAGATTGGAAGAACTATGAAGGCTATTCTGGTCAACGGAAGTCCGCACGAGAAGGGTTGCACCTACACCGCCCTCGAGGAGGTCGCCTCCGCGCTCGAGAAGAACAGCGTCGAGACCGAGATCTTCTGGCTCGGCAAGGCCCCCATCACCGGGTGCGTCGCGTGCGGCTACTGCTACAAGGCCCACGAGTGCGCCATCCATGACGCTCTCTACGATTTCGCCGAGCGTGCCAAGGATGCCGACGCGTTCGTCTTCGGCTGCCCGGTTCACTTCTCCGGAGCCACGCCGCAGATCTCCGCGCTCATGTCTAGGATGCTCTACAGCGGCATGGTCAATATCGCCGGCAAGCCGGTTGCGGCTATCGTCTCCTGTCGCCGCGGCGGCGCAAGCGCAGCATACGAGCAGCTCAACCAGTTCTTCGGCATCAGCGGTGCGCTGACCATCGGCAGCCAGTACTGGAACGCAGTGCACGGCAACACCCCGGACGAGGTCCGTCAGGATCTCGAGGGCCTGCAGATCATGCGCACGCTTGGCAACAACATCGCCTGGACCATCAAGTGCATAAAGGCTGGCGAGGATGCAGGCATCTTCTACCCCGAGCTCGAGCCCAGGGTCCGTACCAACTTCATCGGCGATGGCGAAGGCAAGCGCGGCTAGCGAAGATAGAGGCGGTTGATCTTAAGCAATAGGAAAGAGGGGCTTGCGGGCCCCTCTTCTCATTTCATTTGCGATGCGGATCGACCTCACAGAGACTCGGTAACCTCCGTGACCTCGCTGCCCCTCTTCACGCGGATTCTGACCTTGGGCTCGACCGCGTTGACGTAGTTCTCCTTCTCGCGGCGCTTGAGAACGCTCTCACGCAGCTTGTTCTCCTTGGTTTCGATGTCGTTCATCTCCTGCGTCTTCAGGGAATGACCGAACTCGAAGCGCGTGGCCATGCAGGAATCGGAGGCGTAGAGCGCGTTCGGAAGTCCGAGATGCAGGGAAAGCTGACGGATCTGCAGCTTGCCGATGCCAGCCTGCAGGAAGGGGGAGAGGACCCCGTGCCCCTGGACAGCCGCGAAGCCCGGCCTGTCATCGTTGATGTCGTCGACGTTCGAACCTTCGAGGATGACCGCTCCGGGGTACTTCTCCTCTATAGCTTCGAATAGGGCGTTCTTGCAGTGGTAACAGCGCAGCTTCTCGTTGGCGCGCACCTCGGGCAGCTTCCAGCCGGGATGGCTGACGATCTTCATGCCTAGCTCGAACTGTCTCGAGAGGTTCGAAGCCTCGTTCAGACCGCGCATGCTGAGAAGGGGAGAGACTGCGAGCACCACATGCAGATTCTCCTTGGCATCGGAGAGCTCCTCTCGGGCGAGCTTGGCGAGCAATGTCGAATCCACGCCGCCGGAAAAGGCCACGACAACCTCGCCATGGGCTTCGAATGCGGCCCTGATCTGCTCCTTGACCAGCGAGGATATGCGCTGCGCTTCGGCTTCGCCGATCTCATCGACGATAATCGGCTGGGTGAGCTGCACGCCGCTTTTCACGCCAGCGCCGGAGGTGGGAATGCCTAGGCCTGAGAGCAGTTCGGAATCCATGGGAGCTCCTAGCGTCAGAGAATCACTATCAGGATCAACCCAACGAGTATACCGCCAATGACGGCAAGTGCGGGCTTCTTGGAGTGGAATAGCAGAATCGCCTCCGGGAGCATCTCGCCGAAGAGGACGTAGAGCATCGAGCCGCTGGCGAATGCGAGGCACAGCGCGAACCAGGTTTCGCCGATCTCGCCGAGCACGAACCCGATGACCGCGCCGACGACGACCATCGCGCCGACAAGCGCAGCGATCGCGATCGTCTTTGCCCTGGAGAGTCCCGCGTAGCGGAAGGGCACCGCCATAGCCATCGCCTCGGGGATGCTGTGGATGCCGATGAGAACCGCGATGACGATGCCGGACTTTACCATGGCCATGCTGGGGATGGAGAAGGAGGCGCCGATGCTCATTCCCGCGGGCAGGTTGTGCAGCGCGATCGCCACGGCCATGACCCATCCGGCGAGCAGGAGCGTAGACCTGCTCTGGCCCTCGTAGACCATGCCGTGTCCGTCATGCAAGCCGCCATCGGCATGCGCCGAATGGCTCTCTGCCTGCTCGTGCAGCTTGAGATGCTCGCTGCGGGTGCGCTCGTCGATGACCTGCGCGAGATTGGGGTCGTCGATGGTGCAGCAGTGGATCTTCTTCTGCATGCGCGAGTCCATGATCTTGTTGAGCGCGGCGACCACGATGACGCCCAGCGCAATCGTTCCGACGATCAGCAGCGCGTGGCCAGCGCCCTCGCCGGCCTCCAGAGCATCGGGTATGAAATCGAAGCAGATGATGGCGAGCATGAGTCCGGCTGCGAAGCTGATAACCATGCTCATGAGGCGATTGGAGTCGAGATTGAACGCGGAGGCGACAGAGGCGCCGATGACGCCGCTGCCGATTCCCGTCACGCAGGTGATGGCTATGAGAAGCGCTATCGAATCCATGCTGACTCCATTGCAGTCGAAAAAGAGGCGCTCGCGAAAGCGCCTCTTTGAATTCTATTGCCATGGGCCCCGATGTGCTGGGCTCAACTCACAAGCGGTGGGCTATTGCTGAATTTGCGGGTTCTCCGGCATCTCGAAGGTCTCGACCTCGGCGGTGCGCATCAGCCAGTTGTGGGCCTTGAGCCTCTTGGCGACCTCGAGGATCGAGAACCAGCGGCCGCTTTCGATGAAGTCCTGCTTGACATCCTCGGGGTTCTTCTGGGAGATAGCCTTGAACGCCTTGTCGATGTCCTCGTCGTTGAGCTCGCCGAAGCGCTCGTTGTAGATCGCGTCGAGAGCGAAGCCCTGCCTGACCACGTCGCGAGCCTGGAGCATGATCTGCATGTTGAACGTCTGCTCGTCGATGTCCTGCTCCTTCATGAAGTCGTTGATCGTCTTGCCTTCGGTGGAGAGCTGCATGCGCATCTGCCTGACGATGTTCTGTGCGGTGACCTCGTAGATCTCGTCGTCGACTCCGCCTTTGAAGCGCTCGGCGTTCGCTGCGTCCACGAGCATGGACTTGTACTGCTCATCGGCTTGGATGTGCTGCTGCTCGACGTAGTTGCGGATGTTCTGCTCTAGTTCGGCATAGGTATCGAAGCCGGGGACGTTCTCCTTGACGAACTCGTCGGTGAGCGTCGGCACCACCTGATGCTGGAACTCGAGGACCTCGACGGTGGACTTGTAGATGTCGTACTCGGTGTTCTCGTTCTCCTCGCCGAAGTCGCGCGGAGCCTTGAACTCGAACTCCTTGCTGTCTCCGACCTTCATGCCGATGATCTGGTTGACGAAGTCCTTGGGCATGTAGCCGTAGTCGAGCTGGAGAAGGCGCTCGTCGCCAGTGAGCCCCTTGAGCTCCTCGCCCTTGTCGTCGAAGGTGCGCAGGTTGATCTTGATGAAGTCGCCAAGCTCTACGGTGGTGGTCTGGTCGTCGTTGGGCTCGTAGGTGGTGGTCATCGCGATGATCTGGTCGAACTGCTGGTCGATCTCCTCCTGCGTGATCGGGCGGATGGGCATCTTGATCTTGACCGGCTCGTACGAATCGAGCGTGACCTTGGGCTTGATCAGCACGCGGATCGTGAAGGTGAAGTCCTTGTCGGCCTTGGGAATCTCGTTGGAAGAGCAGATCGGATCGGTGGCGATGACCAGGTTGTCCTCCGCGTTGATGACGAACGGCGCGAGGCGGTTCATGACGAAATCCTGGAGAAGCGCGTCGAACTGCTCCTTGGAGACCGTCTCCTTGATCTTCGCTTCGAGGTCATCCTCTGGAGTGAACAGGATTCCGCTCGAGCGCGCGATGAGCTCGAGGCTCTTGTCGATCTCGGTGGCGACGTCCTCCGCCGCGTAGGTTGCGTAGAATTCGATGGCCTTTTTGCCGAAGGGCTTCTTGATCAGCTTCTTGGGATCCATGTTCAAAGCACTCCTTTTGATGATGTATCCATTTTTTCCCTTGGTTAGTATAGCGTACCTTGCGACCGCGGCATCGGGGTTGAAAACCAGCATGCGCATCGCTTAGGCGTTTGGTAGTGGTAGTATAAGGCGATGGCGAAAAGGCGCGGCTTCCTGTGCGCTTGCGCGCCTGTCCGATTCAACGAAAGGTGGCCTTCATGGCAGAGCAGAAACCCACGAACCTCAACATCACGGCCAAGCCCGAAGACCTCAAGGGCGTCTACGCGAACATGTCGATCATCGCATCCACTCCCTCGGAGTCCAGGATCGACTTCATCTACAACGACCATGCTCCGAGCCCAGATAGTCAGGCTCCGTCCTATCTGGTTTCCCGCGTGATCCTTTCGCACAGCCAGCTCGTCGCGCTCGCCAAGGCCCTCAACGAGCACCTCGACAAGAATCCCGGCCTGACCGGCAGATAGCGGATGGAAACCATCTTCAGCAAAGCCGTCGCCTGCATGGATGCGGGCGAGAGCTTCGCATATGCGACCATAGTGCGCTCCGCCGGATCGACCCCGCGCAGCTCGGGTTCGAAGATGCTGGTCTTGCCCGACCGCATCGTCGGAACGATCGGCGGCGGCGGTTCGGAGTACTCCGTCATCAAGATGGCGCGCGACGACGCGCTCGTAAACGAGCGTTCCACCATGCGCACATTCGACATGTCCTACAAGTCGAAGGACGTCGAGGGGATGATATGCGGAGGGGATTGCGATGTGCTGATCGCTTATGTCTCAGCCGATGATGCAGATGCCAAGTCGGTGTTCGCTGCGGCCCACGATGCCACGGTGAACGGCAAGGAAGCAACCCTCTACTCCATCTACGATGCCCGCGACGAGCAAGCCGCCAAGTGCACGCTGGCGCTCTTCGTGGAGGGGGAGGGGCTTGTCGGTAGCTTCCCGGGGATCGGGGTCATCTCGCGCGAGCTGCTCGAGAACCCGATCCGCGTGGGCATCCACTGCGACGACGTTCCCGGGGTCAGCGTCTTCAGCGATGCCATCTCGGCGGCCGGCGTGATCTACCTCTTCGGCGCCGGGCACGTCTCCAAGGAGGTCGCGTTCCTCGCGGTGCATCTCGGCTACAAGGTCACGGTCTTCGACGACCGCGCAGAGTACGCCAACGAGGAGAACTTCCCCGGTTGCGAGATCGTCGTCCTCGATGACTACTTCCATATTCCCGAGCTCGTCATCGATGGCAGGTCGCACATCCTGATCATCACGCGCGGGCATGCATTCGACCGCGACGTCCTCGAATGGGCGATCGACAAGCCGGCGCACTACATCGGCATGATCGGCTCGAAGACGAAGCGCTCTGCGGTCTACAACAACCTGCGCGATCGCGGTGCGACCGATGAGCAGCTCGCGCTGGTGCACAGTCCGATCGGCTTGGAGATAGGTGCCAAGACGCCCGCTGAGATAGCGGTCAGCATCATGGCGGAGATCATCTCGCTAAAGTGATTATCGTGGCTTAGCGGGCGTTTTATGGCCTCTGAGCGCTACATCCGCTCGATCTTGTCATCGAGCAATCTCATAACGCTGGAGCATTCGCAGGGCTGGGGAATGATCCTTCCTCGGTCCTGCGTCCTATAGCGCACGAACGGCATCGCTTCCTGCGCCAGCGTGGTTATGACGATCTCGCCCCACTCGCCATCTGGCAGCGGGTTTCCGTTCCCATCGACTATCTCTACCAGCAGATCGTTCTCCCTGATGTGCATGCCCTTGTGGCTGGAGCAGGAGACCGCGCCGGCGAGGCCGATCTCGCGCGAACCGTAGTGTAGGAAGGGGTAGCTCCCGATTGCCGCTGCGACGGCCTCGCAGAGCTCGGCGCTGCAGGAATCGCCGCTGATGAGCGCGCGCGTGAAGGTTGGCACCGTGTCGCGGGCCGCCAGCTCGTCGAGCAGCGCCGTCATGTGGAAGGGGTGCCCGATGTATGCGTTGGGAGAGAGCATCGACATCTGGTCGATCGCATAGCGGGCCTCATCCTCGGCCACATAGCACATCGCGCCGATGCGCCTGCATGCCTCCTCGATGAGGTCGGTGAGGCCGAGTTCGCCCGACTCGGGGAAGCCGAGCATGACGAAGTCGCCAGGCTCGATGAGCTCCTGCAGGCCGATCTCGAAGAAGCGCGTCGTGCGGTCCCTGTCGGCCTGGGTGTAGTAGATGCGCTTGGGCTTGCCGGTGGTCGCGGAGGTCTCGTCGGATATGACGCGAACGCACTGCGATTGCGAGACCATGCCGAGCTGGCTGGGGCGATCGATGATGTCCCTTTCGGTTGTGAATGGGAGATTCGCGATATCCGCGAGCGAGCTGAGATGCGTTGGGTATTCAGCGTAGAGGCCGCGCCCGCCGATGCGCTCGAGCAGCTCGTTGAGCCGCTTCAGCTGGAACTCCTCGAGATCTGCGCGCGTTTCGAAGGTGCACCCCTCGCAAGCGCTCGCATATTCGTCAACCTTGCTCTTGGGGAATGCAACCATTTCAAACGCCTTTCTATTCGGTGCCTTCCGATATCTTTGCGGCATCCATCGCCGATAGGCGCGCCTCGAAGCGCTCCTTGCAATCCTCCCAGCGATCCTCTGGATAGCCGACGCGGATCGAGTTCTTCGCGAGAACGCCCTTCACCTGGATTCCGTCGGCGAACGCGCCGATGAAGGTGGGGCGGCGAAGCTTCTCGTTGACCCTGATGCTCTCCCAGTCGTCGATTGCGCCCATGAAGCTTTCGGCGCGCACCTCGAGCGCGTACTGGAAGTTCGCCGAGTTGGTGAAGCAGTTCTCGATCTTCTTGCAGGTGAATTCCATGGCTTGCCCCTAGAAGCCCGTCTCGGATGAGATGATGTCGTCGATCGCACCGATCAGCGCATCGATCTCTTCATCCGTCGTGAAGCGCGAGAGGCTGATGCGAACCGTGCCGCTCTCGAGGCCTTCGCCGAGGCAGCCGAAGATCTTGGGCGCGCAATGCAGCCCCGTCCTGCAGATGATGTCGTAGCAGTCGAAGAGGAGCTCACCGACATAGCCCGGGGTAAGCCCCTCGACTGTGAAGGAGACCACGGGCGTCGATGGCGCACCAGGGTCGATGACCCTCGCGCCCGCTTCAGTTAGCCCATCGCGTAGCCTAGAGCGCTTCTCCGCCAGTTCGCCGAGATCGACGGGGTTGCCCTTGGCCCAGCGTATGGCAGCCAGAAGGCCTGCGTTAGAGGGTTCGTTGGAGGTGCCGGCCTCGAGGTGCATCGGGTATTCATCGGGCATCTTGGCGAGGTCGCTCCTCACGCCGGTGCCTCCGATGGCGTGCGGCTCGAGATCGACGCCCTCGCTGACGTAGAGGCCGCCGGTGCCCTGCGGGCCTAGGAGGTACTTGTGGCCCGTGAAGGCGATCATGTCGATGTTCGGGTCGCTCGCGTCGATTTCGACGAGCCCGAGAGTTTGCGCGGCATCCACTAGCGTGATTGCGCCGTGAGCCTTGGCGACTGCCGCGAGTCCTGCGACATCGTTGATCGCGCCGGTGACGTTGGAAGCGTGCGTGCAAACCGCGAGCTTGGGGGAGCGCTTTTCGATAGCGGCCTTCCAAGCGCTCGCGTCGATGCGCCCTGCGGCATCAACCGGCACGTATGCGACCTCGATGCCCTTGGCGGCAAGCGCCTCGACTGGGCGGATCACCGAGTTGTGCTCGGCCATCGAGGCGACTATGCAATCGCCAGCGACCAGCTTCAGCCCGAAGATCGCTTCGTTGAGACCCCATGTCGCATTCGAGCCGAGGACGATGCGCCTGTGGTCGGGCGCGTGCAGCAGCTCGGCAAGTGCGATGCGCAGCTCGTCGTTGACGTTTCGCCTTTCCATCGAGTCGCGGTTGTCGCCGCCTGGCAGCGAGCTGACGGCCTGCGCCATCGCCTCGGCCACGCAATCGGGCTTCGGGAAGGAGGTCGCCGCGTTGTTCAGGTAGATCGGGGCGAAGTCGTTAGACGATTCGGTCATGCGTCAACTCCTCGTAGCGCTGCTGGAGCCTTTCGAGTATTTCCACGTCGAGTGCTATTCTAGCGCCAATCGGGGTGTTTTCGGGGAAGGCTTTCGTCGCCTTCTCGTACCGCTTCCCGATGGTGACCAGCTGGTCGTTTTGCATGAACTTGTCGGCGAGGTTGACGATGGTCGCCTCGTCGAAATCCTTGGGGTAGAGGCCGAAGAATCCGTCGTGGGCTATGACGATATCCGCGAGCTTGAGGTAACCCAGCTTGCGTAGCAGGGCCGCTCCCTCCTTGGAGTGCCTCGGCTTCACGCGCAGTATGTCGTGAAGCGCCCCTCCGCTAGCGCAGAGCTCCTCGTCGAGATGGTAGCCCACTGCGTTGAGGCTGCGGGCCATGCGCCTGGCGAGCCCTGAGACCGCCATAGTGTGCTCGATGACGTTGCTTGGGGTGTCGGCGAGCGCGAACAGCTGCCTGCAGACGCTCTCCGAAACGCCCTTGCGGGCCTTCGCGTACTCTACGAGGCGCTCGAAGTCGGCGGGCTCGTCGGCATCGAGCGACGCGCCCTCATCGTCGATGGGGAAGCGTACGATATCGGCACCGGCTTCGGCGAGCGCGCCCTTGAGGCCGCGGCTGCCCTCGTAGCCGAGGATCGCGTCGAAGAGCCGCGCGGAGATGAACGGAGGATGCACGTTGGTCTCCCCATAAGCGGGCTTGAGCATGTCCACGTCGTTGGCGATCGCGTATCCGCTCATGAGCGCGAATGTGGCAGGTGAGATTGCGGGGATGTCTCCTGGCAGCAGGAAGAAGCCCTCCAGAGGTTCCTTCGCCGCCTCGATGAGCGCGGCGAGCCCGAGCTGAACCGAGAGCATCATATCGGATGTGGCATAGCTGTCATTGTGGGCGAAGGCCACGTCGAGCCCAGCGAGCGCCTCGCGCACTCCTTGAGCCTCGCGCCCCGTCACCACAACGATGCACCGCGCGCCACCATCGATGGCGGACTGCACGGTCATGCGTATCATCGGGAAGCCGTTGATCTCCATCAACGGCTTGAAATCTCCCATGCGAGAGGAGAGGCCGGCGGCGGGTATGACCGCGCCTACCAAGGCCAAAGCCCCCTGTCGTCGAGAAGCTCGATGGCCTTCGCGTATGCGCTCCCGATTGCCTCGGGGCATACGAAGATCCTGTTGTCGTAGTTGTCGTGGAGCATGTCGCAGCACCTGAAGCCGCCATACTTGTTCGTGTATCTCTCGGCGAACCAATCGGCCAATTCCCCCAGCATCTCCTGGAAGTCGTCGTCCTCAAGCTCGTCATCCTCGCCTTTGCCGGCGAAGTAGGAGATGATGCAGCAAGCGCTTGTCAGCGCTCCGCAGGTCATCTTGGAATGCCCGGTGCTGTCGTTGAGCCCGCCCATCGCGCGCACGAAGCCGACGTTCTCAAGGCCCTCCTGCTCCAGCGTCGCGATCGACATGATCTGAGCGCAGTTGTAGCCCTCCTTGTTGAGGTCGACCACCCTCTGGTGGAAGCCTTCGGGGAGGAGGGAGAGGTCTGCGTCTTCGAATGCCATGGCGGTTTCCTTAGTTGTTGCTTTGCATGCGGGCGCGCGTAACACATGAAAGTATATCATTGCCGCTAGCGCGCGGAAAACGCGCGGGTGGGGGAGAGGCGCGCGAACTGCGCGCCAAACTCCGTCATCTGACTGCGGGTTCCTCCGCTAGAGAACCTGGTTCTTGAGCGGAGCTCCCTCGCGCAGCGCGCGGACGTTGTGGCAGGCCGTCTCGCAGGTGTTCATCGTCGTGGTCGGGTGCCTGAATGAGCCTCCGCTGATGTGCGGGGTGATGAGGCAGCGCGGCTCGCCCCACAGGCGATGGCCGGTAGGGAGCGGCTCGGGGTTGGTGACGTCGAGGGCGGCTCCGCGGATCGTGCCGGCCTCGAGGATGTCAGCCAGAGCATCTAGGTCGATGAAGTTGCCGCGGCCTACGTTGACGAGTGCGCAACCCAGCTTGAGCATTCCGAGCCTGCGGGCATCGAGATATCCCGCGCTCTCATCGCTATTCGGCAGCGCGCAGATGATGACGTCGGCCTCGGGCAGCTCGGCTTCCGCCTCCGCCAGCGTGACCAGCCTGTCGAAGTGCTCGCGCGGTTTCCCGGTGTTCCTGCAAACCCCGACGATCCTGGCCACATCGAAACCCATGAGTCTCTTCGCGCAAGCCCCTCCGATATTGCCCGCTCCGAAGATCAGCACGTTGGTGCCCTCGAGCGACATGTTGCCACCGAGGTCGCCCCACTCGCGCCTGGCTTGCAGGTCACGATAGCCCGCGAGGTTCATCGTGATCGCCAGGAGCTCGCCAATCGCGTGTTGACTGATGATGTGGCCATACGAGCCCGCCGCGTTGCAGAGCTTGGTGGTGGAGGGGAAGGGAAACGGCCCGCGGGTGTATGCGTCCGCGCCCGCCCAGGTGGTCTGCATGAGCTTGACGTTGGAGGTTTGCGAGAGGATGGCGGGGTCGGGATCTCCGACGATCACATCGGTCTTGAGCAGTTCATCGAGCAGCTCCTGGCCCTCGAGCCCTTGCGGGAAGAAGGCGATCTGCGCATCTGCGCCCCCGGCTTTCTGGATCATCGAGATGTGCTCGTCATTGAACGGACCGAGAACCAAAATGCGCATGAGAATTCCCCCTCCTGGACTGGCTTGTCCCCAAATCGTTGCCCAAATACGGGAACGCACACCCGAACAACAAAACAGGTCAAGAGCTCGATTTGGCTCCTGACCTGCGGTTTTTCTGGTAGGCCGTAAGGGGGTCGAACCCTTGACCTTGGGATTAAGAGTCCCCTGCTCTACCATCTGAGCTAACGGCCCAAAGACATATTAGCCGCTTTTGCCATGCGGTCAAAGAGAAAAGCTGCGCTATGACGGCGAATGGCGCGCAATCTGCCGTGCTGAAGGCGGGGAGCGAGCGAGCTGGGAGGCGGAATCCCTGCTTTGACCGCATGCTCATATAAACGAAAACGCCGCTCGGCATGAGCGGCGCAGGGAAATCGGCTGGGGTGGGTGAAGGGACTTGAACCCTCGATCTCCAGAGCCACAATCTGGCGCCTTAGCCAACTAGGCCACACCCACCGTGAGACGAATAGCAAGTATATCACGAATTATCTCTTACAATGTTGGAAAGCGAAATACGTGCCGTAGGAGCTGTCAGTGGAAGCCGAAGCGAAGAGGAAGACGATCGATCGAGCCGTGATAGGCGTCGTGCCGCGCTACAGCCCGATCATGGAGCACTTCGAGATTCCAGAGGCGTTCACCGCTCCGATCATGGGCTGCGGCGCGATTCCGCTGCTCATCCCATACACGGAGGACCAGGAGCTGCTCGATTGCCTGCTCAGACAGGTTGACGGGCTGATGCACCTTGGCGGGCTCGATGTAGATCCGGCGCTCTATACCTACGGCCCGCGCCACCCCGAGGTGTCGGTGAGCATTCCGCACTACGACCGATTCGAATTCGGCATCATGCAGTGGGCGTTTGCCAACGGCATCCCCACGCTCGGAATCTGCCGCGGCATGCAGGTCATGAACGTCTGCTTCGGCGGAAGCCTGCTGCAGGACCTCAGCCTCCGCAGCTCATACACGTTCAACCACTACCAGCTGCGTCCCTTCGACATCCCAAGGCACGATATCGAAGTCGCAGAAGGATCGCGGCTCGCCGAGATCATCGGGGCGGGGGAGCACTGGGTCAACTCGATGCACCACCAGTCGGTGCTCACCGTGCCCGAGCCGTTCGAGATCGTGGCGTGCTCCAGTGATGGGCTGGTAGAGGCAATAGAGGTGCGCAGCCATCCGATGTTCGTCGGGGTTCAGTGGCATCCTGAGGATATGCGCGGGGATATGTCTCTCGAGCCGTTCATCGAGGAGATGATCGCGCTCTCTTCGAGGGCTCTCTAGCCCCTGTCCTTGAAGCTGATCAGCTGATACAGGATGCCTTCGATCATCTCCTGCTCTTTCAGCGGGCGCGAGATGACGAGGCTGTAGATCTTCTGGGGTATCGAGTCCGCGCGCGATTCATCGGTATGGACCAGCAAGTCGGAAGCTGCGACTCCGAGAGCGCTGGCGATCTTGCCCAGGCTCTTGATGGTCAGGTTCTTCTCGCCGCGCTCGACTTGTCCGATGTAGGTGTCGTGGAGCCCTGCCCTCTCCGCAAGGTCCTCCTGCGTGAGGCCCTGAAGGTTCCTGTACGCACGTATTCTCTTCCCGACAGCAACAGCCAAATCGACCATCTGAAGCTCCATCCATCTGTTCAGAAAAGTCTAAAAATATTGGCAGGTGCATTTACACAGACAAGAGTTTGTTTTTAAGCACGTATGTGCACTATAGATATTGAATTTGCGAAAAACATGCATTATAGGCGGCAATCTTGTTGTCGTCAGAGTGGCGGGCATTGCAGTTTGGATTTGGGAGGGGAAGGGGGACTTGCTTTGGATAAATCAATAGGGCGAACCTGCAATCAGATTCGCCCTACCGATGGCATCTATGCGGGTGCTCGGTAGCTACCCGATCTTGGATGTATAGGAGTTTTCCCTCTGGGCCGCCTTGGCTGCCTTGGGCATAGCGGCGGAGATCATGGTCGAGATGATCGAGATGACCTCGTTGCGGGTGAGGGTGTTCTCCTCGGAGAACCAGCGGGTCAGCGTGCTGCCGCTGCCGGCGCCGATGAATTCCGCGTAATAGGACTTGAGGCTGTCGTCGTCGACATCGTCGATGAGTTTGAGCGTCTGGTCGGCCGCGGCGAAGACCTTCGCATACTGCGCTGCGACCATCTCGTCGAGGCCCTGCTCGATCATGCGGGTGATGAAGTTCGAATCGGAATTCATGATATCGAGGAAGAAGTTAGCCAGATCCTCGGATCCCTTGACGCGCCTAAGTCCGACTCTGTTGTAGGACTCGTGCGCATGGGCGCCGATGCACTTCTCGGTTGCCTCTGCAATCGAATCGAAGTTCTGGTAGAAGGCCGGCCTTGAGAGCTTGGCCTCCTGACACAGCCTGGTGATGGTGATGTCCTTGTAGGTTTCCTCGTTCAGGAGCTTTCCGAGCGCGTTGATCAGCTTTTTCTTAGATCTCAAGGCTATTGGGTTGTCAGACATGTTTCCTCGCTATCTTCGTTCTCCCATTGACTGCCGATCTCTCAGCATGGCATTTGCGCAAATGCCCACAAATGTAATCTCCTCTGCCAGCGAGGGGAAGCATTTGCATGCCGATATGATAGAAAAACTGGGCTCCCCTTGTCAGTTGTAAGCTGCTAGAAGCACTCTAGAACTACGCCAATTCGTAAGAATCGAACACCATTGCGATTCCTGAACTACCTAGCACTACATCGTACTGCATTGCAAATGCATATGATTAGTTAATTAATTGTACGAATTCATCTGTCATGCTTTTGCAGATAACCATGGTTAACGAATTGATTCGCAACAGAACGCAACGCATCTCGGGCGATTTCGAGGATGCTCGACAGATGGGGCGTTGGCCCTATTCATCCATGCAGGTCCTGCGCACGCTGGTAAACTGTCTGCATACGCACTGCATACATGCAAAGAGGAGCAACTCCATGTTCAAGAGAACCTTGGCGCTCGTCGCCGCTTTGGCCATGGCATTGGCGCTTGCGATTCCGAGCGCTCTGGCCGCCACCTTCGACACTGCCGGCAATGTCTATTCCGCCGATACGGCAACACCAGCGGAAAAGGAGTTCGCCGGCGACTACATCTGGGTTGGCAACGAGCTCTCCGAATCCGGTCTGAACGTCGGGGGAGACATCTTGGCCGGAGGAAGCGAGATCTCCGTCGCCGACTCCAAGATCGCCGGCAACATCAGGGCAGCGGGCGCTCGCATCGGCATCAATGGATGCGCCGTCTCGAAGAACATCACCGCTGCGGGGCAGTCCATCATCGTGGGAACCGGCACCGATGCGCTGGCGGTTCTCGGCGCCAGTCAGGAGTTCGAGTTCTACGGAACGGCCGATTACCTTCAGGTTTACGCCGAGACCGTCACGATCGACGGCAGGATCGATGGCGATGTTCGCATCACCGCGGTCGATGTTCAGCTCGGCAGCAACGCCTACGTGAGCGGCACCCTTTACGTCGAGAGTCCCGAGGAGCCGCTGATTCTCGAGGGTGGCTGGGTCCAGAACCTCGATTACACGCCAGCCGACAACGAGACGATCAGCAAGATGTCGGGCTTCAGCTACAACCAGCTTCGCACCTATGCGCTGTTGATCTATCTGGTCATCACGCTCCTCATGGCCTTCGTCATCGAATGGCTGATGCGCGGAGAGGTCAGGTTCGCGGCCGAGTACTTCCGCGACCATCCTGGCAAGTACCTGGTCAGTGGCCTGATCCTGGGAATCCTCATACCCATATTGGTCATCGGCCTCATGATGCTCATCGTGCCTATCAGCCTCTCGATAGTGCTGCTGCTCCTTGCGCTGATCCTCGCGATCGTTGCGGTTCCATTCGCAATAGCCTCGTTCTCCAGGCTGATATTCCCGAAGATGAACCGTTTCCTGGCCATCACCATCGTCGGAGCCATCGCATGCGCTCTTACGCTTCTTCCGATAGCGGGTTGGGCGCTCTCCGCGCTATGCGGTCTCTACACCCTCGGGTTCGTTGCGCGTGCGCTGCTCAGGCGCATCTCCAACAACAGAAAAGACCGCGGAGGCAACGCTGCGGCCACCTCTCAGAGCGCACAATTCGGGATGGATGACAACGAGCGAAGATTCTAGTCCTGACTTGCTGATATCTCGAATATAATGTGTTCAAACGCAGCCCAATCGCACTCAACCGAAAAGCAGGTCATCATGTCCGAAGAAGTCATTAAGGTCGTCGGCGGAAATCCAATCCGAGGCACGATCAAGATCGAGGGCGCGAAGAATTCGGTCCTCAAGCTGATGGCAGCATCGATCATCGCTCCTGGTGAGTATTCGATCACCAACGTACCGATGATCTCGGACGTGGGGATCATGGCCGATGTCCTGCGCACGCTGGGCGCTGTCGTCGAGCTGGGCGACCATTGCGCCCGCATCGACACCACGAACCTCACCTCCTTCGAGACCCCTTACGAGCTCGTCGCCAAGATGCGTGCGTCGATCTCCGTCCTAGGTCCGCTGCTCGCCAGGTTCGGCAAGGCCAAGGTGGCCATGCCCGGTGGATGCAGAATCGGAACGCGCAAGCTCGACATGCACATCGCGTCGCTAGAGGCGCTCGGCGTGGTCTTCGATTCGGAGCATGGCTACATCTACGGCGCGGTAGAGGGCGGGCTCGTGGGCAACGAGGTCGAGCTTGCGTTCCCATCGGTTGGAGCAACCGAGAACCTCATCATGGCCGCTGTCGTGGCCAAGGGCACCACTATCATCGAGAACGCCGCGCGCGAGCCCGAGATCTGCGACCTTGCGAACTTCCTCAACAAGATGGGCGCGGACATCTCCGGCGCGGGCACGCCGGTAATAACGATCAACGGAGTCGAGGAGATGCATGCCACCGACCATCGCGTAGTCGGCGATCGCATCGAGGCCGGCACCTACCTGATCGCAGGTGCGCTCGGAGGCGGTCCGCTCACCGTGGAGGGCGTCGACCCGAACAACCTGCGCAGGCCGCTGGCTATCCTCGAGAAGATGGGCGTCCACGTGGAGGAGGGCCCAAACAGCATCACCGTCTCGCATGAAGGGGCGTTCAAGCCCTACGACATCCAGACCCTTCCTTTCCCGGGCTTCCCAACCGACTTGCAGGCGCAGTTCATGGTGCTCTCGATTCTCGCCGACGGGCATTCGATCATTACCGAGAACGTCTTCGAGAACCGCTTCATGTTCGCCGATGAGATCACGCGCATGGGCGCCGACGTCAGGGTTGACGGGCATCATGCGGTGATTGAGGGCGTCGAGCAGCTTTCAGGCGCGCCGGTGCAGTCGAGCGATCTGCGCGGCGGCGCGGCGCTCGTCCTAGCAGGACTGGTAGCCGACGGAGAGACCACCGTCTCCAATATCGAGCACATCGATAGGGGATACGAGGACTACGTTGGCAAGCTCAGGAGCGTGGGAGCGGACATCAAGAGGGAGTTCGTCTAAGCCCTGTCGCTGCGGCTCGGCTCGTCGCGTTTGCGCCGCTAAACCCTTCTCATTTTGTGAACGATTCATGGAATTGCAGCGATTTCGCGCCGTTTATACCTAGCCAAAGCGACTCTTATCACATGCCACGAGGCGAATGTGCGCGTGCTGGGCAATAATGTAAAGCCGTTGGCTTGAAGGAGTTTTGAGGTATCTATGGCATCCAGGAGGACGGATAGGCGCTCGACATCATCTGGTCGGAGAACCAAGATGAACAAGTCGACCATTGCCAGGACTGGCCGCTCCTATTCCAAGAGCCAAGTGAAGAGCTTCACCCCGGCAGCCGCCCAGCATACCGATTCGAGCAGGGCATACAGCCGCAGGGTCGCTTCGAAGAACTACTCGTCGATGAGGCGCAAGAAGAGCAAGCGCAAGCGCGTTCTGATCGTCACGGTCGTCATCGTCTTGGCGCTTCTCATCGGCGGCGGCGCGGCGGCTCTGGGCTACATCGGCATGATCAACTCCAAGTTCCACTCTGGCGTAGACACCGATGCCATGAACGAGGTTCTCGTCAGCGGCGCAAGCGACTCCGAGCCATTCTACATCCTGCTGCTCGGCACCGATGCCCGCAAGGGCGAGACAGAGGACCGCGCCGACACGATCATCCTCGCGCGCGTGGACACGGGCAAGAAGCAGGTGGTCCTCGTGTCGATTCCGCGCGATACCCGCTTCTATCTCGATGGCATCGGCTACACCAAGATCAACGACGCGCAGCAGTACTACGGAACCTCTGGAGCGGTGCAGGCCGTCTCCTCCTTTGCCGGTGTGGGCATCTCGCACTTCGCCCAGATCAACTTCGGCGGCTTCAAGGACCTCGTCGATGAGATCGGCGGCGTCGAGGTTACGGTGACCACCGAGATCGACGACCCGAAGGCCGGCGGCTATCTCGCAGCGGGCACGCAGGTTCTCAACGGCGACCAGGCTCTGATCTTCTGCCGCTCCCGCGCTTACGCGATCGGCGACTTCCAGAGGCAGGCAAACCAGCGCGCATTCCTGCAGGCGCTCGCGTCCAAGCTGCTCTCGGCCGACAAGCTCACGCTGATGAAGGGCATCAACGCGATAGCCGAGTCAGTCCAAACCGACATGTCCGTCAACGACATCCTCTCGGTTGCGTCGGCGCTTCGTGGCATGACCACCGCAAACATCTACAGCTACTCCGTTCCCTACACCACCCAGACGATCGATGGCGTCGATTATGTAGTCGCCAACGAGGAGGAGTGGACGGAGATGATGAAGACGATCGATGCCGGCGAGCTCCCCGAGGAGCAGGAGTGGTACGTCTCCGGCGTCGTGGCCGACCAGTACACGAACAAGAACGCCAGCAGCAACGCCAAATCGCCTACGAACGTCGATCGTGGCAGCTTCAAGCTCACCGTCCGCAACGGATGCGGAATGTCGGGCTGCGCATCGCAGGTTGCCAAGAAGCTGCAGAACGCGGGCTATGGCATCAGCGACACCGGCAACACCGACTCGTATGTCTACGATGAGACGCTGGTCATCTACAACAACGATGACTATCTCGCCGCGGTCAACGACATCATCAGCATCCTCGGCGTGGGCACGCCGGTCGAATCGAACGGCCGCTACAAGTACGATGGCGACATCCTGATCGTCGTCGGATCAGATTGGTAGCTCCGCTCACTCAACACGCAACCTAGCTCTCAATGCCAAAGAGGTGTCCACCTTTCCGGACATCCCTTTTTGCATGTTTATGTACGTAAATACGTCATTTCTCCATCAATTCTCCCAAATTAACTATTTACATTGGTTGCACAAAATCTTATACTAAGGCACTAAGATAATGTAAAAAACAAATTAGAAAATAATTTGTATGAGAGGAGCAACAATGAGCAAGATTTTGGGAATCGACCTTGGAACCACCAATTCCGCCATGGCTGTCATGGAGGGCGGAGAGCCCACGATCATCATCAACGCCGAGGGTGATCGCACCACTCCGTCCGTCATCGCATTCCGCGCGGGCGGCGAGCGCGTAGTTGGCCGTTCCGCAAAGAACCAGGCAATCACCAACCCGGAGAACACCATCTCCTCTATCAAGCGCCTCATCGGCCGCGGCTACAACGAGACCAGCTCGGAGAGGGCCAACGTCAACTACAAGGTAATAGCTGGCAAGGACGGGCGCTGCAACGTCGAGGTAGAGGGCAAGGATTACACCCCCGAGGAGATCTCGGCGATGGTTCTGCAGAAGCTGAAGGTGGACGCTGAGAAGTACACCGGCGGTCCGATCAAGCAGGCCGTCATCACCGTCCCCGCGTACTTCAACGACTCGCAGCGCCAGGCCACCAAGGACGCTGGCAAGATCGCGGGCCTCGAGGTCCTGAGGATCATCAACGAGCCCACGGCTGCAGCTCTGGCCTATGGCCTCGACAAGCAGGGCAAGGACGAGAAGATCCTGATCTTCGACCTTGGTGGAGGAACCTTCGACGTCTCGATCCTCGAGATCAGCGATGGCGTCTTCGAGGTCCTCTCGACCTCCGGCGACAACCACCTCGGCGGCGACGACTGGGATCAGCGCGTCATGAACTGGCTCGCTGACAAGTTCAAGGCCGACAACGGCGTCGATCTCCGCAACGACAAGATGGCGATGCAGCGCCTGCGCGAGGCGGCCGAGAAGGCGAAGATCGAGCTCTCCGCAACTGCGCAGACCAACATCAACCTGCCGTACATCACCGCGGACGCCACTGGCCCGAAGCACCTTGACTACACGCTCACCCGCGCAGAGTTCGAGCGCATCACCGAGGATCTGCTCGCCAGGTGCCGCAAGCCAGTCGAGAACGCGATGAAGGACGCTGGCCTTTCCATGGGCGACGTCGCAGAGGTTCTGCTTGTCGGCGGCTCGACCCGTATGCCTGCGGTCCAGGAGCTCGTCAAGAGGATGACCGGCAAGGAGCCGAACATGAGCGTCAACCCCGATGAGGTCGTCGCACTCGGCGCGGCCATCCAGGGCGGCGTCCTCTCCGGCGATGTCGAGGGAATCCTCCTTCTCGACGTCACCCCGCTCTCGCTCGGAGTCGAGACCCTCGGTGGAGTCATGACCAAGATGATCCCGCGCAACACCACGATCCCGACGAGCAAGACCGAGGTCTACTCCACCGCAGCAGACGGTCAGACCTCCGTTGAGATTCACGTCCTGCAGGGCGAGCGCGAGATGGCTGCCGGCAACAAGACGCTCGGCAAGTTCCAGCTCACCGGAATCCCGGCGGCACCGCGCGGAATCCCGCAGATCGAGGTCACTTTCGACATCGACGCCAACGGCATCGTCAACGTGTCCGCGAAGGATAGGGGCACTGGACGCCAGCAGCAGATCACCATCTCCGGCTCCACCGCCCTCAGCGATAGCGAGATCGACAACATGGTCAAGGACGCCGAGGCCCACGCAGCCGAGGACGCCAACCGCAAGGAGGAGGCAGAGGCTCGCAACCTGGCCGACAGCCTGGTCTACTCGACCGAGAAGACCATGAACGAGCTCGGCGACAAGGTTCCCGCCGACACCAAGTCGACGATCAACGCAGCGATCGATCGCCTCAAGAACGCTCTCGACGGCAGCGATGTCGCGGAGATCAGGGCTGCAAGCGAGAACCTGCAGCAGGCCAGCTACAAGCTCGCCGAGATCGTCTACTCGACCGAGGGGGCTGGCGGAGCGCCGGCAGACGGAGGAGCGCCCTACGGTGCAGGCTATGACGGTGGCTCGAACAGCGACACCGTCGAGGCAGACTACGAGGTCATCGACGACGAGAAGGATGAGTAGTCATGATCAAAGAGCCCAAGGATATGAATCCAACGGCCGATGAAGAGCAGTTCGACCCCTCGGCATCCCAAGATGCCGAGGGAGTCGATGCGCAAGAGGGCGTTGTAGAGGATGCCCCCGAACTCGAGGCCGAAGTTGAAGAGGAAGCCGAATTGAGCGGCGACGAGAAGCTGGCCCAGGAGCTTGCGGACTTCAAGGACAAGTACATCCGCCTGCAGGCCGAATGGGACAACTTCCGCAAGCGCACCAACGCCGAGAGGGCGCAGGAGCGCAGCAGGGCAACCGAGCACCTGGTCAGCAACCTGCTCCCGGTGGTCGATGACATCGAGCGCGCCATCGAGCATGGCGCGGATTCCGCCGATCAGGGCATGCTCGAGGGCATCAAGGCGATCCATAGCAAGTTCGCCGACGTGCTGTCCCGTCAGGGCCTCGAGACCATCGCGCCCGCAGCGGGAGATCCGTTCGACATCGACATCCACCAGGCCGTTGCAAGGGTCGACAACGCAGAGGCGTTCGACGAGAGCATCGACCAGCTGTACCAGAAGGGCTATCGGATGGGTGACAAGCTGTTGAGGCCAGCCATGGTCGCAGTCACCACCGGAGGCCCGAAGCGCACCGGGGAGTGAGCATCATAGGAAGCATTAGGGTTACGAGGTAATCGATATGGCAAGCACGCAAAGATCATATTATGACATCTTGGGTGTCAAGCGCGATGCCACCGATGATGAGATCAAGAAGGCCTATCACAAGCTGGCTAGGAAGTACCACCCAGACGCTGGCGGCGATGAGGAGAAGTTCAAGGAGATCAACGCGGCATACGAGGTGCTGTCGGACGCCCAGAAGCGCAAGCAGTACGACACCTTCGGGCAGTACGCGTCGAGCTCAGGATTCGGCGGCTCCGGCACCCCTGGCGGGGGCTGGTCCTACACTTCCACCGGTGGCATGCCCAACGGCTGGGAGGAGATCTTCAGCCAGTTCGCCGGATTCGGCGGACAAGGCGGCGGCGGAAGTTGGGCCGACATGTTCGGCGGTGCGGCTCGAGCGGGCCAGCAGTACCAGCAGCCTTCGCAGCCCAGGAAGGGCAAGGACTTCAAGAGCACGCTGCACATCTCGTTTAACGAGGCGTTCTCGGGTGCGCAGAAGAAGGTCAAGATCAAGAACCCAGATACAGGCGACATCGAGGAGATCATCGTCAACATCCCCGCCGGCGCAGTCGATGGCGGCCAGATGCGCTACAAGCGCAAGGGCGGCGTGAGCCCCGATGGCGGCGAGCGCGGAGACCTGCTCGTGGTCACCAAGATCAAGCCGCATCCGCTCTACACGCGCAAGGGCGCCAACGTCCTGATGGAGCTGCCCGTTTCGATTTCCGAGGCGGTTCTCGGCGCCAAGATCATGGTTCCGACGCCCGAGGGCGGCAAGATCAAGATCAGCGTCCCGGCTGGTTCTCAGAGCGGCGACGAGATCGTCATCAACGGCAAGGGTGCCCCGAGGGTCAAGAAGTCCGGCAAGGGAGATCTCAAGATCACCATCAAGGTGGTTCTTCCCACCAAGGCCAGTTCGGATGTGAAGGCGGCCCTCAAGGCTCTCGACTCAGCCATCGCCAAGGACGGGGAGAGCATCAGGGGCACCATCGAAAACGAGCTGAAGAAGTGATTGGTGGAGCGCTGCGGGCTATCGCGGCGCTGCATCGAAGATGAGAGGCGAGATGATCGATATGCTGATGAACGAAGACGAGCGACCGCTGTTCATGATCAGCGTGGCCGCAGAGCTTGCTGGAGTGCACCCGCAGACGCTGCGAGCGTATGAGTCGAAGGGCCTGGTATCGCCCAAGCGCACGGCAGGCAACACGAGGATGTACTCGCGCGCGGATATCGCGAGGGTCAACCTCATCAACGACCTCACAGCCGAGGGAATCAACCTCGCCGGGGTCATCAGGATCTTGGACCTCGAGGAGCGCCTCAAGGATAGCGAGAGGCATGTGGAGCAGCTCCAGAAGGTGCGCAAGCAGCTGGAGAAGGACCTCCACGACCTGCGCATGAAGGCGGCTATCAGCGCGATAGTCAAGGTCGAGGACGACCAGCTCCGCTATCCGTGGGACATCTGATCCACACAAAGTGAAAGCAGCGCTTCTAGTGGCAAAACCCCTGCTAGAAGCTTATATATGCCCGGTAGGGGCCGGGATTCAATCGAAAGGAGGCGCGTATGAGACTGGATAAGCTGGCTGTCAAGTCGCAAGAGGCGTTCCAGCAGTCTTTCTCGATCGCAAGCGATGCGGAAGCACCGATGATCGAGCCGATCCACATGTTCAAGGCGCTGCTCGATGCGGGGGACAACAACATCCCGATCATCATAGAGAAGGTCAGCGGCGACATGGGCACGATCCGCAATGCCGTCGAGGAGGCCGTCGAAGATACGTCACGCCCGGGTCAGACGATGATGATGTCGATACCGAGTCCTGCGCTCAGCGATCTCATCGACAACGCCGTCAAGGTCGCTTCCGGCATGGGCGACTCGTTCGCGGCGCCCGAGCACGTGCTGATCGCCCTTTGCGACGACAAGGGCTCGGCGGGCAAGATCCTCCAGCGCGAGGGCGTCACGGCTTCGCGTTGCCAGAGCGTCTACGAGCAGATGCGTGGCGCGGCCCGCATCACCGATCAAACCGACAACCTGCAGCTCGAGGTACTCTCGCAGTTCGGCCACAACCTCACCGAGGACGCGAGGGCGGGCAAGCTCGACCCGGTCATCGGCAGGAACGCCGAGATCCGCAGGACCATCCAGGTCCTCAGCCGCAGGACGAAGAACAACCCGGTTCTCATCGGAGAGGCCGGCACCGGCAAGACCGCCATCGTCGAGGGGCTTGCGCAGCGCATCGCCGCTGGCGACGTTCCTTCGACGCTCAAGGACAGGGATATCATCTCGCTCGACCTCGCGGCCATGCTCGCGGGCACAAAGTACAGGGGCGAGTTCGAGGATAGGCTCACGGCCGCTCTGCGCGAGGTGGAGAACTCCGATGGGCGCATCATCCTCTTCATCGACGAGCTGCACACGATCGTCGGCGCGGGCGCGGGCGGGGATAGCACCCTCGACGCGCGCAACATGCTCAAGCCGGCGCTCGCCAGGGGCACGCTCCACACGATCGGCGCCACCACGCTCGACGAGTATCACAAGTACATCGAGAAGGACTCTGCGCTCGAGCGCAGGTTCCAGCCCGTCGTCATCAACGAGCCCAGCGTTGAGGACACCATCGCCATCCTGCGCGGGCTCAAGGAGAAGTACGAGATCCACCACGGCGTGCGCATCACCGACAGCTCGCTCGTTGCGGCCGCAGAGCTCTCCAACAGGTACATCGCGGACAGGTTCCTTCCGGACAAGGCGATCGACCTGATGGACGAGGCCGCCAGCCGCCTGCGCATCGAGATCGACTCGATGCCCGTTGAGATCGATAACGCCGACCGCCAGCTCACGCAGATGCAGATCGAGGAGCAGGCGCTCCTCAAGGAGACCGACGAGGCCTCGGCCAAGCATCTCGAGACGCTCCGCAAGCAGATGGCCCAGCTCTCCGAGAAGCTCGATGAGATGAAAGCCGAATGGTCCTCGGAGAAGGATGTCATCACGCGCGTCCAGCGCCTTAAGAGCGACATCGATGCCAAGAACATAGAGCTCGACAAGGCTGTGCGCGACGGAGACCTCGACAAGGCCTCCCAGCTCAGGTACGGAATCATCCCGAGCTTGCAGACTGAGCTCGAGGATGCCACCAAGGCGCTCGAGGCCAAGCAGGAGGAGGGCTCGATCCTCAAGGAGGAGGTCACCGAGGAGGACATCGCCGAGGTCGTCTCCGACTGGACCGGCATCCCCGTCACCAGGATGATGGAGGGCGAGATGGAGAAGCTGCGCCACCTCGAGGAGCAGCTCCACCGCCGCGTGGTCGGGCAGGACGAGGCCGTCACCGCCGTTGCGAGCGCAATCCGCCGCAGCCGCGCAGGCCTCAACGATCCCTCCAAGCCGCTCGGCACCTTCCTCTTCCTCGGACCGACTGGCGTCGGCAAGACCGAGCTCGCCAAGGCGCTTGCCGAAGCGCTCTTCGACGATGAGAAGGCGCTCGTGCGCATCGACATGTCGGAATACATGGAGAAGTTCAGCGTGCAGAGGCTCATCGGCGCGCCTCCAGGATACGTCGGATACGACGAGGGCGGCCAGCTCACCGAGGCCGTTCGCCATCGCCCGTACTCCGTCATCCTCCTCGACGAGATCGAGAAGGCGCACCCCGATGTCTTCAACATCTTGCTGCAGGTGCTCGACGACGGTCGCCTTACCGATGGCCAGGGCAGGGTCGTCAGCTTCCTCAACACGATCATCATCATGACGAGCAACGCAGCTTCCGCAGCGATCCGCGAATTCAGAGAGCACGGCGTGGGCGAGGAGCTCATCAAGGAGCTCGGCGATCAGCTCGGCAAGAAGACCGATGAGAAGTCCGTCATCGACGCGGCGCTCAAGATGACCTTCAAGCCCGAGTTCCTCAACAGGATCGACGACATCATCCAGTTCCAGGCGCTCGACATGAGCCTGCTCGACCAGATCGTCCAGCTGCAGCTCGCCGACGTCCGCGGTCGCCTTGCCAAGCAGAAGATCTCGCTCGACATCGCTCCCAAGGCGATGGACCAGCTGATCATCGATGGTCTTGATCCGGTCTTCGGCGCTCGCCCGCTCAAGAGGCTCATCCAGAAGGAGATCGTCGACAGGGTGGCAAACGCGCTGATAGCAGGGGAGATAGGCGAGGGCTACTCGGTGCTCGTCGACCTCGATGAGAACGGCAACTTCACGGTAATCCCGCAGGGAATGTCCTCCGACGGCCCGCAGCTCGTGAGCCTCGAGGACCTCGACCTCGACTTCGGCGGATTCGATCTGCCATAAGGAGCGTGCACAATGATCGAGTATGCAAAGGTCAAGGAAGCCAGCGACTTCATCGCCTCCAAGATCGGCGAGGCGCCCGAGTACGGAATCATCCTGGGGAGCGGCTTTGCGAAGGCGGTCTCGAACCTCGAGGTGGAGACCGTGATCGAGTACGCCGACGTGCCGAACATGCGCTGCTCCACCAATTCGATGCATCCAGGCAAGTTCGTAATCGGCAAGTTCAATGGCAAGCAGGTCATCTGCATGCAGGGACGCATCCACATGTACGAGGGCTACGAGTCCTATGAGGTTGCGTTCCCGGTATTCGTCATGAAGCTGCTCGGCGTGAAGACGCTGATCATCACCAATGCCACGGGCGCGATCAACGCGAGCTACAACGTCACCGACTTCGTGCTGATCAAGGACCACATCAACTTCTCGGGCGACAACCCGCTGAGGCTCGGCATAGACCCGAGGCTAGCCAACGCCTGCTGCGACATGACCTACGCATATTCGCCCGCACTGCGCGAGAAGGCCAAGGCCGTGGCGGCCAAGCATGGCGTCGAACTCGCCGAGGGTGTCTACATCGGAGTCTTCGGGCCGTCGTTCGAGACCCCGGCGGAGATCCGCGCGTTCCGCATCTGGGGCGCGGACCTCGTGGGCATGTCCACCGTACCCGAGGTGATCGCGGCATCGGCTTGCGGCATCGAGCTTCTGGCGATATCGCTCGTAACCAACATGGCGGCCGGGATGACGGTGGACAAGCTCGGCCTCGATGACATCACCGCGGCGATGGATGGCGTTCCGGAGCGCCTCGGCAAGCTTCTGGATGGCATCATCGAGTAGTTGGAAGCGCATTTTGCGTGCAAAATTGCGCATTTGCGGCATATATGCATTGATTTCGGCAGCGTCTGAATGGCGCTGCCGATAACATATATAGCCTTCGCGCATTTTATTGCTTATCATTTCGGGGAGCTTGTTTTTCGTATCTGGCTACAGGTAAGGAGATGGCATTCCGGTTCACCGGGTTAGGCATGGCTCATAACATCAACCACAGGGTCAACGGCACGGCCTTCAGATTCGTCAAGAGCGTCTTCACCATCCTGCTCGCGTTCGGAGCATTCTTGGTCTTCCTCGCTCTCCTGACCATCATCATCAAGCTGGTGTAGACCCACATGTGGCCCCGCATCTATCTCGAAGATCTGAGGATCGTATGCCACTACCTCGGCAAGCTGCTGCTGGTGGTCGCTCTCGCTATGTGCCTGCCGATGATCGTCGGACTGGTTGCGCAGGACTACGCCATCAGCATCAACTACCTCATCGGCATCGCGATCACCGTTGCCTCTGCGATCATCCTCTGCCTCGTCAAGGTCTCGCCGAGCATCCTGCGCAGGAAGCAGGCGGTCATCATCACCGCGATCGCGTGGTTCGCCTGCTCGCTCTTCGCGGCGATCCCGCTCTTCCTCTCAGGGCACTTCGACAGCTTCTTCGATAGCTACTTCGAGGCCGTTTCGGGCTTCACGACCACGGGCTTCACGATGCTGCGCGACATCGAGCACCTCTCGATGGCCGACAACGTATGGAGGTTCATCCTCCAATACATCGGCGGTCAGGGAGTGCTTGTCATCGCCCTTTCGTTTGGCGCCTTCGCCAAGGGCGGCGGATCGGCATCGCTTTACGATGCAGAGGGGCGCCACGATCACGTTCTGCCCGACATCAAGCAGACCGCCTCGTTCATCTGGCGCTTCTCGATCGTGGTAGTCGCTATCGGCTCGGTCATCCTGACCGTCGTCCTGTTGATCAAGGGAATGCACGTGCCGGATGCGATCTTCAACGGCGTTTGCATGACCATCGGCACATACGACACGGGAGGATTCTGCACCACATCGCTAGGCATCCTCTACTACCATTGCTGGCCGCTCGAGTTCATCACGATGTTCATCATGGTGCTCGGAGCGATCAACTTCTCGCTCTACAACAGGATGCGTCGCGGCCACGTGACCGAGTTCTTCAAGAACATCGAGGTTCGCACCTTTGCGATCTGGATTCTGATCGTCACCGTCTTCCTCATGATCGTCGTCTGCCTTGGCAGCCAGATGAACGACATCGATACGCTATTGCGCAAGATGCTCTTCACCGTGATCTCCGCGACGACGAATACGGGCTTCCAGGTGATCACAGCCAATCAGCTCACCAACGTCGTGGGCTCGGGCGTCTTCTTCATGATCGCGATATCGATGACCATCGGCGGCATGTCCGAGTCGACTTCCGGCGGTATCAAGATGCTGCGCCTGGGAATCGTCTTCAAGACGGTTGCGATGCGCATCAAGCAGGTGCTCGCGCCCGAGAGCGCGAACATGGTCGCCTCCTACACGTCGACGTCGGGCGGCAGGCGCATCGTCTCGCAGGAGGTTGCGTCTACGGCGCTCGTCATCGTCTTCCTCTACTTCGCCAGCTACATCATCGGCGCGGTCATCGGACTTGCGTGCGGATACGATGCAGTATCGGCGATCTTCGAGTCGATCTCGGCGACCTCCAATGCGGGCTTCACCTCGGGAGTCGTCGGAGCTGGCATGCCGTTCGTCCTGAAGGTAACCTACCTTCTCCAGATGATCCTCGGCAGGCTCGAGTTCATCACGGTTCTCGCGCTGATTGTCTCGATCATCGTCACGATTGCTCCGAGGCGCAAGCACAAGCGCGACCATAGGCGAGAGTTCAAGCGCGAGCAGAAGCGTAGCAAGAAGGTGGGTGACAATGGCTAGGAAGCGTGGAATCAGGCTCGCGATCGCGTTGATGCTGGCTGCGCTGTGCATTGCGCTCCCTGGTCTTCTGGCGTACGCGGAGCCGTCGGGCGCGATCGATGAGAGCGCAGCCGAGGAGTATAAGGGTGATTTCAGCGGCACTGGAACCGCCGATACCTCGCTCGACACCACCAATCCAGACACCGTAATCGATGCTGACGAGAACATCGCCATCGAGGGCCTGATCAGCGGAGGAAGCCACCTCAACGGGCTCGTCGTAGTATTCGATGGCGAGGTCATCGGCAACGACGTCAATGCGGGCGATGGGTACAAGTGGGTCACGCTCTATGATGACGGCGCGAGCATCGCGGTTTACATGAGCGATGCCGATGCCGCCAAGATCACCCATCGCGGCAGCTACAGCTCTCAGGGCGATACGCTCAAGGTCGTGGGTGTGTTCCACCTCGACTGTCCGTCGCATCAAGGCGATGTGGACGTGCACGCGCAGAGCGTCGAGGTCATCTCGAATGGCTTCCCCGTCGCGCATGGGCTCGACATGCACAAGGTCTACATCGCGGCCGGCCTGTTGGTGCTCGCCGGAGCACTCGGCCTGCTCTACTGGCGCCTGCGCGAGAGGCTGAGGTAGCCGATGGCGGGCAACATCGAGCTCGAGATGTTCCCTGTAGATGAGGCCACCGCGAGCGCCTACCGCAAGGCCGTGGCCGAGCTGGGCGAGCTGCCCTGCGAGCCCGAGCTTGCGCGCGTGGTCCAGCTGGACAGATCGCTGCCGCTGATCTGCACCTCGCGCGGCAACGTTCGCGCCGAGCACGCGATTTCCATCGTCAAGGAGTCTGACGAGCTCGCCTGCGTGGGCGACTGGGTCGTTGCGGGCTTTCCCCCCAACCACGACAACGCCGTCATCTACTCGGTGCTTCCGCGGCGAAATGCGCTGAGGCGGCTCGATTCGAGCAAGCGCAGCGGCATGCAGACGCTGGCGTCCAACGTCGATGTCGTGATAGTCGTCCATCCGTTGAGCCGCAATGGCGTCAACATCTTCCACTTGGAGCGCGAGCTGACGCTGGCGTACGAGAGCGATGCCGAACCGGTGATCGTCCTCTCGAAGAGCGACATCGCGGCCGACCTGGAGCGCGACATCGAGCGCGTGCGCGCCGTCGCCGACGACACGCCGATCGTCGTCGAGTCGGCGATGACGGGGGAGGGGATCGACGAGATCCGCGAGTTCGTGGGCATCGGGCGTACCGCGGTTATGCTCGGGAAGTCGGGTGTGGGGAAGTCCGCGCTCGTCAACGCGCTTCTCGGCGAGGAAGTGCAACGCACGGGCGAGGTTCGCGAGGTCGATGGCAAGGGCAGGCACACCACGATCGCGCGCAAGATGCTGGCGCTGCCCGGCGGCGGGATCCTGATCGACTCGCCAGGGCTGCGCGCATTCTCGCTTGCGGGCGCCAGTAAGGGCCTGAGCATGTCTTTCCCCGAGATCTACGAGCTTGCGCAGGATTGCAAGTTCAGGGATTGCAAGCACGACGACGAGCCCGGTTGCGCGGTGAGGCGCGCGTTCGAAGCGGGCAAGATTCCCGCAAGGCGCTACAAGTCGTACCGCATCATCTGCGACGAGGTGAACGAGCCCATCACGCCCTGGTGATGGGAATTCGTGGGGTACCGCTTTGACGGCTTGCGGCAGACCCAACCGCTGACAGCACGCTCAACTTACAATCCGCATTCAACGCGCCAACAAAAGGAATGAGTCCAGCCCAGCTAGTGCGTCTAATCCTCGAGAACCTCCACTACTCGCTCGAGCTCGGCCATGACATCGATATGCTGCGTGCAGATGGCGTTGCACTGGCCGCACTTGACGCACTCGGAGGCTTTGGCGCTGCCGCGCGTGGCGAAGCCGTACGAGAACTTGGCGGAGCCGAGGTCGTTGTAGACCAGGTACCCGTTCATCGCGTCGAAGATCTTGGGGATGCGGATACCCACCGGGCAGCCTGGCACGCAGTAGCGGCAGTCGGTGCAGCGCACGTGCGGGATCGCGTTGATCGCGTCGACAGCCTTGGCGAGCGCCGAGCGCTCCGCGTCGTCGAGCTCTGCGCCGAACGCGCCGGAGAGAATCTCGACGTTGCTGGTCACGTGCTCGGGCAGTGACATGCCCGAGAGAATCGCGAGCACGCCGTCTAGCTCGCCGAGGAAGCGCATGCCCCACGAGGCCTGCGGGGCGTCGGGGCGACAGTCCGCAAGGATCTGCGCCACGCTCTCAGGCAGATTGGTGAGCTTGCCGCCGCGCAACGGCTCCATGAACACGACGAGCTTGCCGTGTTCGCGGCAGATCTCGTAGCAGCGGCGCGCCTCGACGACCGGGTTGTCCCAGTCGGCGTAGTTGCACTGGATCTGCACCATCTCGATCTCTGGATGCGCGTCGAGAATCCCCTGGAGCACCGCGGCATGATCGTGGAAGCTGATGCCGAAGTGCTTGAAGGCCCCGGACTCCTTCTTGGCGATCATCCAATCCCATACGGCCTTGTCGGCGAAACGCTCGATATTCGTAGGGTCGATGCCATGGAACAGGTAGTAGTCGAAGTATTCGAGGCCCGTGCGCTCGAGCTGCTCGGCGAAGATCTTCTCCATCTGCTCGAAGTCGCCTACTGCGTGCGCGGGCATCTTCGTGGCGAACACGAACGAATCGCGTGGATAGCGCTCCACGAGCGCCTGGCGCGCCGCCTCCTCCGAGCCGATGTACACATAGGCCGAATCGTAGTAGGTGTAGCCGGCGTCCATGAACAGGTCGACCATCTGCTTCATAAGCTCGATATCGATGGGCGCCTCCATGTCGCCTCCGACATGCGGAAGCCTCATCAAACCGAATCCGAGTTGTGGCTTGCGGGCGAAATCTGCCATGATGTTCCTCTTCCCCCTTCGTCTCTTTCTGCTTTCCTCGCTAAAGAATAGCCGAAGGTGTGCCGATTGTTGCTGACAATGGACTCAATCATGCTGCTCAAAGGCTCTGCGCGTATGCAACGAAAAGGGACGAGCCCGAAAGCTCGTCCCTTTGATATTGCAGCCGCCTAAGCGCCTTGCGCTATGCGTTTGGTCGATCCACGCCGCCGATTGCGTCCGCGACGCTCGCCTCGTCGGCGATCTTGACGCCCTCCTCGGCAGTGCCGGAGGTGATGCCCTCGGCCTGGAGCGTGGCGATGATCTCGCGGTCCATTGCGGAATCTGGCCTAGGCGGATTGACCTCGAAAGGCACCGCCTTGGTGAAGATGTTGACGATGGGCACGATGATGATCGAGACGATCATCGCGAGAGCGCCGGCGTTGATGACGTTGGTGAAGCCAATGAAGAGGTTGCTCACGGTGATGCCGACGCCGAGCACGAAGCTGACCCAGACAGAGGCCTTGCTGACGCGCTTGCTGTAGAGGCCCCAGAGGAACGGGCCGAGGAACGAGCCGGCGAGCGCGCCCCAGCTGATGCCCATGAGCTGCGCGATCCAAGCGACCGAGCTGTGATATTGGAACAGCGCGATGGCGGCCGAGATGACGACGAAGACGACGATCAGGGAGCGCATCCAGACGATCTGCTTGCGCTCGCTCATGTCCTTGACGATGTTGCCCTTGACGAGGTCGAGGGTGAGGACGGAGCTCGACGTGAGAACGAGCGAGCTCAGCGTGGACATCGAAGCGGAGAGAACGAGAACTACCAGCAGGCCGATCAGGATGTCAGGCAGGTTGGAGTTGGCGAGCATCGTCGGGATGATCGAGTCGAAGACCGGCGTGCCGTTGGCGGTGAGCTCGACCGACCCCGTGAAGAGGCGTCCGAAGCCGCCGAGGAAGTACGAGCCGCCTGCGATGACGAGCGCGAAGAAGGTGGAGATGATCGCGCCCTGCTTGATGGCCGGGCCGGACTTGATCGCGTAGAACTTCTGGACCATCTGCGGCAGTCCCCACGCGCCGAGCGATGTGAGCACGACGACCCCCATCAAGTTGAAGAAGTCGGGCCCAAGGAAGCTTGTGAACACTCCTAGCTGCGCCGTGCCCTCGCCGGGAATCTGGGAGAGCGAGACTACCGCCTCGGTGAGGCCGCCCTGGTTCAGGATCACCGCGCATATGACCGCGATGATGCCGAAGAGCATGACGATGCCTTGGAGGAAGTCGTTGACGACCGTTGCCATGTAGCCGCCGAGAACGACGTATATGCAGGTGACCACCGCCATGCCTATGACGCAGTATTCGTATGGGATGCCGAAGGCCATGTTGAAGAGGCGGGAGAGTCCGTTGTAGACCGAAGCGGTGTAGGGGATGAGGAAGACGAAGATGATGGCCGCGGAGGAGACGCGCAGGCCCTTGCTCTTGTAGCGCTTGCCAAAGAACTCGGGCATTGTGGAGGCCTTGAGGCGCTGAGTTACCTCGCGCGTGCGCGGGCCGAGCACCCACCACGCCAGCAGCGAGCCGATGAGCGCGTTGCCGAGGCCGATCCACGTGGCCGCCATGCCGTACTTCCATCCGAACTGGCCAGCGTATCCGATGAAGACGACGGCGCTGAAGTACGCCGTGCCGTAGGCGAATGCCGAGAGCCAGGGTCCGACGTTGCGTCCGCCGAGGATGAATCCGTCGACGTTGGTTGCGGCGCGTCGCGTGAAGACACCCACCGCAACCGCGATGGCGATGAAGATTACGATCAGCAGTATTCTCAGAAACATCTTTCAACCAATCTATTCGAGCTGCGTTGGCAGCAGTTTGCTTTTCCAATCAGGTTGCTGCGTTTGCAGCTTGCTTTCAGAGCGTGGAGCGGGTTGGCTGCGAGCGTCAATGCGCACGGCATCCAGCACAGGGGTGCACACGGCTTCAGCGGCATAGGGGTGGAATTGGATATCCAAGCAAACGAGCGGCCAGCTGCAACCGTGTGCTAGAGATATCGATAGCAATAGCAATAGCCCCCGTAGTGGGCGGGCTTGAGGGCGTAGACAGCCGAGCCACCGGTGACTTCGACTTCGCTTATGTAGGAGAACTGCACCACAGGTCTTCCTTACCCTCGGATTGCTTGTGCCACATTATACATAAGTACTGTGGCGGTGCACGCAAGATTTGTGCAAATGGATTGTCGCCGCAAAAAGCGGGTTTCGAGCCGCTTGCCGCTTGCCGCCGCTGCCGACGATTCCCAACAAAATATTTTTTCGGTTTTCACAGCGCCACAATATCTGGTGGCGGGGGTGTTAAAAGGCCGTTTTTGACATTGGAAATCTGATTATCTTGGGGCCTTGTCGGTTGCTGCCAACATGCAGATTCTAAGAAAATTCGAGGTAAATCGGCATTTTTCACTTGAATTTGCCGGAAGGCTAAAGTACTATATCTATACGGGTAAATGCAGATTAACCACAATATATAGTGTTTTTAAACTAATTCGCCTAAAGGATGATAAAGCATTCGCACATAATGTGCCTTTGGTTACTGCGCGATAGGAGAGGACGAACATGGCTGACACGAACGTAAAGGTGATCGACCGCATTCAGAAGAGGGACGGACGCACCGTTCCATTCGACAAGGACAAGATCACGGATGCCATCAACAAGGCATTCATCGCATCTGGAAACCTCAACGGACGCAACACCGCCGACCAGCTCGCCGACCAGGTTGTCGAGAAGCTCGAGCACGATGCGTTCAAGGGCATCCCGACCGTCGAGGGCATTCAGGACTTCGTCGAGGTCGTGCTCATCGAGAACGGCTTCGTTCAGACTGCCAAGCGCTATATCCGCTATCGCGACGAGCGCAACCGCATCCGCGAGGGCAACACCAAGCTCATGAAGACGATGGAGGAGATCACGCAGACTCAGGCTGCCGAGTCCAACATCAAGCGCGAGAACGCCAACATCGATGCCGACACAGCCATGGGCACGATGCTCAAGTATGGCTCTGAGGCTGCGAAGCAGTACTACAACATGCGCGTCCTCGACCCGATTCATTCGCGCGCTCACCTCGACGGCGACATCCACATCCACGACCTCGACTTCTACACGCTGACCACCACCTGCACGCAGATCGACATCATCAAGCTCTTCGAGGGCGGCTTCTCCACCGGCCATGGCGTCCTTCGCGAGCCGAACGACATCGCGAGCTACTCCGCGCTCGCGTGCATCGCCATCCAGTCGAACCAGAACGACCAGCACGGCGGCCAGTCGATCTACAACTTCGACTACGGCATGGCCCTCGGCGTCCGCAAGACCTATAAGAAGCGCTACAGGAAGGCCCTGACCGCGGCCATCGAGCTGCTCTTCGAGGCCGAGGATCCCAAGAAGCTGGCCGAGGATGCCATCGCCGAGGCCACCGACCGCAGCGGCAAGGAGCCCATGCTCGAGATGGATTCCGAGTACGTCTCCGCAGAGGCCCGCGCCCTCATGGCCGCAGGCTATGACAGCGAGCTGGTGAAGAAGGCCCAAGCCTACGCGGCAAAGACCGCCTACGAGGACACCGACAGGGCCACCTTCCAGGCCATGGAGGCGTTCATCCACAACCTGAACACGATGCACTCCCGCGCTGGCGCCCAGACCCCGTTCTCCTCGATCAACTACGGCACCGATGTCTCGCCCGAGGGTCGCATGGTCATCCGCAACGTCCTGCTCGCAACCGAGGACGGACTCGGTCACGGCGAGACCCCGATCTTCCCGATCCAGATCTTCAAGGTCAAGGAGGGAATCAACTACTTCGAGGACGACCCGAGCTACGACCTCTTCAAGCTCGCGTGCGAGTGCTCCGCCAAGAGGCTCTTCCCGAACTTCTCGTTCCTCGATGCTCCGTTCAACCTGGCGTTCTACAAGGGCACCATGGAGACCGAGGTCGCCTACATGGGTTGCCGCACGCGCGTCATCGGAAACGTTCACGACCCCGATCGCCAGATCACCCCGGGCCGCGGAAACCTCTCCTTCACCTCGATCAACCTGCCGCGTCTCGGCATCAGGAGCAAGGGCGACATCGAGCTCTTCTTCGAGCTGCTCGACAGCAAGCTGGCTCTGGTGTGCGATCAGCTGCTCGCGCGCTTCGAGATCCAGGCCAGCAAGAGGGTCTACAACGCTCCGTTCCTCATGGGTCAAGGCGTTTGGATCGACTCCGACAAGCTGGAGTGGGATGAGGAGCAGCGCCAGGTTCTCAAGCACGGAACGCTGACCGTCGGCTTCATCGGACTGGCTGAGACGCTGAAGGCGCTCATTGGCGAGCATCACGGCGAGAGCGAGCGCGCCCGCAACCTCGGCATCGAGATCATCAGCTACATGCGCGACTACGTCGATCGCAAGGCGCAGGAGACCGGCCTCAACTTCTCGCTGATCGCCACCCCGGCAGAGGGACTGTCCGGCCGCTTCGTCAAGATGGACCGCGAGCGCTATGGCAAGATCGAGGGCGTCACCGACCGCGACTACTACACGAACAGCTTCCATGTTCCGGTCTACTACGACATCTCCGCGTTCGAGAAGATCAACATCGAGGCTCCGTACCACAACCTGACCAACGGAGGCCATATCAGCTACATCGAGCTCGATGGCGACCCGATGCAGAACCTCGATGCCTTCGAGGCCGTAATCAGGCACATGCATGACTGCGGCATCGGCTACGGCTCGATCAACCACCCCGTCGATCGCGACCCGGTTTGCGGCTTCAACGGCATCATTGGCGACACCTGCCCGCAGTGCGGACGCAAGGAGTTCGAGAACGGACCGGGCTTCGAGCGCATCCGCCGCATCACCGGCTACCTCGTGGGAACGCTTGACAGGTTCAACGACGGCAAGCGTGCAGAGGAAGCGGATCGCGTCAAGCACGGCATCTAAGGTCGGTAACGAGCTAGCGAAGAAGGCAACACGAGATCCGCGCGATGACCCGTCGTGCGGATCTCGCTTTCGAGGAAGAGGGGAGCGCTGCAATGGACATAAGAATCGCAGGAATCGTCAACGACTCGATAGTGGACGGACCTGGAATCCGCCTGACGATCTTCACCCAAGGATGCAGCCATAAGTGCCCTGGATGCCAGAACCCTCAGACCCATGATTTCAACGGAGGCGAACTGACCACCACCGAGGCGATACTCGCCAAGATAGACGGCAATCCGCTGCTCAAGGGCATCACGCTTTCCGGCGGCGAACCGTTCGAGCAGGCCGCCCCTCTGATCGAGATCGTCAAGGCCGTCAAGGCGCGCGGCCTCGATGTATGGGCATATAGCGGCTATCTCTTCGACGAGCTGGTCGAGGGCAAAGCGGGTCCGCTCGCTATAGAGCTCCTCAAGCTTTGCGACGTGCTCGTCGACGGCCCGTTCATGCAGGATCTCAAGACCTTCTCCGCAAAATGGCGCGGCTCCAGCAATCAGCGCGTAATCGATGTCCCTGCATCGCTTGCAGCGGGCAGCGCGGTGGATATGCCGGGCATGTGAGCTCCTGGGATATACTCTACTGGCAGCATCAGTTCAAGGAAGGTAGCCCAGGCAAGTGGATATGCAGGTCATAGACGATCTCGCCGTAGCCATTCAGGCAGGCGGCGAATCAAAGCGCATGGGCACATCCAAAGCGCTCGTTCAGTTCCTCGGGAAACCGCTGATCATGCAGGCCTTCGAAAGGCTCTACCCGATCTGCTCCGAAATGGTCATCACCACCAACGAGCCGGAGAAGATGGGATTCTTGGAGCCGTATATCGCCTCAGGAAAGCTCAGGCTGATTTCCGACAATACCGATAATCGCGGAGCCCTAATCGGGGTTCATACGGCGCTACAGGCCGTCACGAAGCCATTCATGTCCATGGTTGCCTGCGATATGGTCTTTCCATCTCCTGAATTGATCGCGCGTTTGCTCGAAGTGCTGGTGAGCACTGGGGCGGATGTGGCCATGCCGATCGGATCGAAGGGCATCGAGCCATTCCACGCCGTATTTCGCAGGGAAACTTGCCTGGACGCAGTTGAAAAGGCGTTGGAAGCCGGCGACATGCGTGCCGTGCGCTGGACCGAGAACGTCAATAGGATCGATGTGGATGTTAGCGAGTTGGATGCGGAAGGCAGTCGTGTCAACCCATTTGTCAACGTCAACACCATGCCCGAGCTGCGTGAGCTCGAGGCGTGGCTTGCATCCAATAGCTAATCGGAGTTAGCCATCCTACCAGGCGCGGACGTATTCCTTGGCGGGTGAGGATCCGTCGAGGTCTCCCAGAGCGCCAGCGGCCAGTGCCTCCATTTCGAGACTGCCGTGATAGACGTAGAAGGGTGCGATCCAGCTCACACGCTCGCGAATCATGTCGATGATGTAGTTCGACTTCGCAACGCCGCCTGTCAGCGCGATTGCGTCGACGTTGCCCTTCAGTACCGTGGCCAGCGCACCGATCTCCTTGGCGATCTGGTAGGCCCAAGCGGATAGGATGAGCTGTGCTTTCTCGTCGCCATCCATCGCCATCTGCTGGACTTCGCTCGTATCGACCGTGCCGAAGTAGCTGTAGATGCCGCCGCGGCTGATGAACTCCTTGACAACATCCTCCTTGGTGCGTCCGCCTTCGAAGCAGTGGGCGATTATGTCCTCGATCGGCATCGTGCCCGGACGGTCGACGGAGAACGGGCCATCGCCATCGAGTCCGTTGTTGACATCGATGACGCGGCCATGGCAATGAGCTCCGATCGTGATGCCGCCGCCGAGGTGTCCGATGATGAAGTTCGACTCCTCATATGCTACGCCGAGGTCACGCGCAAGGCGCTTTCCTGTTGCCTTGTGCGAGAGCGGCTGCCATTTGAGCTTGCGCTCCATTCCCTCGTAGCCAGTCACGCGAGCGATGTCATCCATCTCGTCGATGCAGGTTGGATCAGTGATGTAGGCAGGCAGGCCGAAGGGGTCTCCGAGCTCCTTGGCGAGGATTCCGCCGAGGTTCGCGACATGTTCGGCCGTAGGATTGGCAAGGTCCTCGACCATCTGATCGTTGACGCGGTAGGTGCCAGAGTCCTTGATGCGAGCGAAACCTCCGCGTCCGGCGATCGCGTCGAAAGTCGAGAGGTCGATGCCGTTGTCTGCGATGCTCTTGCGTACGCATTCGAGGCGATACTCGTACTGGTCGTAGACTGCAGACGAGAATGAGGCGATCGTCTCGGCCGTATGCGGGATATCGTATTGCTCGATCATTTCCGTGTTCTCGAATACGGCGAGCTTGGTCGAATTCGAGCCCGGGTTGATTACGAGGATGCGGTATTTCTTGCTGTTGTCCATCTCGGTTCCTGCCATCTCAATGCGGTGTGTCGCATGGGTTTCGGTTGATCTAACGCTCGAAGGTCCAGTCCTGGGCATCCCAGAGCTCGTCGATTCGGTCCATCGCCTCGCGAGGGGAGGACGCCCTGACGAATTCTTGGATGGGTATCTTGCCCACAACGGCTTCATAGGCGTTTTCGACAAGCGCTTCCAGCTCGAGTTCGCCAGGTCTGAGGATGACCGGGGCGATGAACGATACGCGCTTGGCAACGCGGTCGGTGACGAACTTGCAGTTCGCGATGCCTCCGGTGAGGATGATCGCGTCAACGTCTCCGCACATCGTGGTTGCGAATCCGCCCGTGTCTTTGGCGATCTGGTAGCACATTGCGTCGATGACCTGAGAAGCGTATTCATCGCCATCGAGGATGCGCTGCTCGATTTCGACCATATCGATCGTGCCGAGGTAGCCCATGAG
>JAILQZ010000068.1 GCA_024698685.1 bacterium | reverse complement strand
TGCAACCGATTGCTTCGAAAGCGGCGATCTCGTGCAGATGCCATTGAACGTTCGAATCGATCGTGCGATTGCGAACTATGACAAGCTGAAAGTCGCTGGAGCGCCCATATATCACGCCGAGGCGTTCAAGGAATGCCTGCTCGATGCGCCACACGATGCCGTGCAACGGCAAGCACGCATTCTGCATGGGGATTTCCACGTTGGGAACATCATCGCAGCCGACGATGGCAGCCTCTGGGCAATCGACTGGGTTTACGGCTCGTTCGGGGACCCAATCGAGGATTTCGCGCGGATATTCGTCAGCGCCGACATCTGCCCTGCCTTCGCGAGAGGCCAGATCGATGGGTACTTCGAAGGCCTGATTCCTTCGAATTTCTGGCAGGATCTCAAACGCTATGCGGCCCTGCATCAACTGGAAGCGCTATCGCTTTCGCTTGGCACGATGCCAAACGGTCAAAGCGTTCAAGAACACCAGCAAGCGCTGCTGCTCAAGCAGTACAATGGAATGAAAGAGAACATGCCGAGCTTCTACAGAACGAAAGGTGAGAGACATGAGTCTTGACGACGAGATCCGCAAGAAGAGAGAAAGCATGCAGGCTGCTGTCGACGAAGAGACACGCAACAGGGCAAAGGCCAAGATGCTGCAGATGGCTTTCAAAGAGGCGGGAATGCACAGCGCCACGCCGATTCTGCGTATGCCGGACTCGGGGTTGCAGGCAGTCATCGCCGAGACCATGCCAAGCATGACGTTCACATCTCCCAAGAAGGTCAAGAGCTTGCCCGACGGCACGACCCGAGTCAGGCCAACGAGAGATAAGGAAAGAGCTGACGAGAAATCGTTCGACGTTTTGGTGAAAGTCGAGAATATCGACAAAAGCAAGTATGAAACGGCTATTTGGTTCTTCAAGAACGGGTCCGTGGCTTATTCGAAGAACGGCAACAATATCGAAAGCCCCGGAGTAGCAGCGAATGTCGTTCGCGAGAAAATCATCGAGAAACTCGCGGGCGCCCAGGTCGTTCGCCCGAGGTCATCTTCTACAAACTCAAACTCCAACGAGAAGAAGGGTGGCTGCTACGTCGCCACCGCAGTGTATGGATCGTATGATTGCCCAGAGGTCTGGGTGTTGAGGAGATACAGGGACTACGTTCTGCAGCCGACTTGGTACGGCAAGCTCTTCATCTCGCTCTATTACGCCATCAGCCCGCATCTGGTCAAGCTCTTCGGAAACGCGAGATGGTTCCAGGGCTTTTGGAGGAAGCGCCTCGATGCGATGACGGATGGTCTTAAGGCGAAGGGATTCAGCGACGAGCCCTATGATGACTGATAGCCTGCAATCGGTGGACCCCGACAGGTTGTGGGACCTGCTGAAGTTCGATGAGAGCGAGATACACGGCCTGAACACTAAGAGGGCAATCGTGGTCTTTTCGGGTGGGTTCGATTCGACCGTTGCCCTTTGGTGGGCAATGGACCGATACAAGGACGTCAGCGCCATCATACTAGACTACAACCAGGCGCACGGCGAAGAGCTGCTGAGCGCCAAGGCGATCGCGTCCCTGGCGGGCGTGAAGACGCGCTTGGTAAAGCTCGATCTTCCGCAGGATTTCTGGGCCATCAACAACGGCATCACCCGAGGTCAGGCGGGCTTGATGACTTCGATTGCCGCTTTGGATGTCGGCTTCGAAGGCGCCGACATCGTCCATGGGATACTGCGGACCGACACCTATCCCGACTGCACTCGGGAACATCTGGATTACTTGGCGGGAATCATCAAGGACTCGCGCGACGTTGGACCATTGGGCATCGCGACCCCTTTGAGGGCCGTAAAGGACAAGCAGGCCGTCTGCCTGCTCGGATTCCTGTATGGCGCGCCGATGAAGTGGACTTGGTCGTGCAGGCAGCCGAAGGACGGTAAGCCTTGCGGTGCCTGCTCGCCGTGCAAGGCAAGGGCTGAGATCTGGGATGGCTTCGAAGAGTGGCACAGGGTTTCACGGGAGACCATCGATGAGTGGCAAGACGTATTGGGCTCCCCCGCCCACCCTTCATTCAAAGAACCGCCGAGGGAGCTGGAGGTGCTAGCCCGAGCATTCATAGAGATGGATGGCTTGGAACACGGGGAGCCGGGGTGGCGCTACCGCGGGCCTGATGGCGCGGAGCGCATCGCGACTTGGGTGCGCAATCCAGATGCGATCGACTTTGCCGGGCGTAGCTCTGGCGAGCCCTGCAAGAACGTCGAAATCCATGGTGAGCTGGAGGACGGCTCGCGTTGGCAGGTGGTTATTTGCGAGGATGGTTCAGTTGCATTTACCAACAAGCTGCCAAACATGGCTGTTATTGAGGAAAGCCTCAAGAGCAAATTGGTGGGCTTGAAGTTTGGAGACCAATGAGGAAGCATCGGCTCTTGGTAATCGCGGGCCATTCGGGCTCGGGCAAATCCACCCTCGCTCGGGCGATTGCATCTGAAATCGGATGCGAGCAACTCGGGTTCAGCTATGCGGGCGAGGCGCTCTCGGCCAGTGCCAAGGACAGCGAGGCCTTTGCTTCCTTGGAGGAATACATTCATTCGTGCATCGAGAGCTCTTTGCATCGTTCTGGGCAAGTCGTACTCGACGGTTTGGCGTCTGAGAGGATATACGAGCAGCTGCTGGACGATGGATTTGCTGTGAATGTCATCTACTTGGACACGCCCAAAGCGCTTCGAATCGAAAGGATCGCGGAGCGAGAGGGCTGCTCGTTGGAAGAAGCTGCGAAGATCGAGGCGACCAAAGCTAGGGGCAAATCGAAAGCCGGCTTGGAGTATGTGATCGGCAAGGCGGAGTTCACGATCGATGGCTCGCAAGCGTTGGAGGAGAAGCTGGATCAGGCGCTTCGATACTACGAGTCGTTGGGCTAGTTGAAATCTAATGCCCCCTCCATTGCCCCCAACCAAGGATTTGCCTCCCAAAACAAAACAGGCCAGAGGCAAAATCAGCCTCCGACCTGCGGTTTCTCTGGTAGGCCGTAAGGGGGTCGAACCCTTGACCTTGGGATTAAAAGTCCCCTGCTCTGCCAACTGAGCTAACGGCCCGAAAATGCGCTTCCATCAGCGCAAATGAAAGTCTATCAATCGCATTTGGCGTGGTCAACGAGAGCGCGGCGGGCGCGCCGAAGGGTGCGGGCGCAGGAATCTGACGGGCGCGAAGCGACGCGAAGAACAAACCGATGCGGTGGATCTTGCGGGGCGATGCAGGCCGAGGGCACTCCCCTACGGGCGCAGCCTCTTGAACGCCTCGACGTAGTTCTCGGCTTCCTCGGCGGTGCGGCCGATCACGAGAATCGTGTCGTCGCCGGCAACCATGCCCATGACCTCGGGCAGCGTGGCGAGCTCGAGCGCCGCGGCAACGCCGTTGGCGGCGCCGGCAGCGGACTTGATCACGACGAGGTTCTCAGCGCGGTCGATCTTGTAGACCATGTCGCCGATGATCTTCTTGAGGCTCAGGTCCTCCGCGAGAACGTAGTAGCCCTCAGGAGATTTGCGCACATCCAACTCGGTGACGTCCCTCGAGATGGTCGCCTGCGTGCAAGGCATTCCCAAGTTGCAAAGGGCGTTGACGATGTCATGCTGGGTGCGCATATTCTGCGTGCGGATGATCTGCTTGATTACCGCTTGGCGCTCTTCTCGCTTTTTCATGGCTACTCCACTTGGCTGAGATGGTTCTCGGGCGTGCCTTACCATTCTAATCGAAAATATGCATATGTTCGGAAGAATTTGCAAATAATATTCATCAAATCTGGGAGTTTCCCGAACTTTTCGCGTCAATATTGGTTAATCAGCTTCACATATGCGTCCGTTTGGGACACTGGACGGCGGAATGGGCTATCGACGCGTCGCAGGGCTATGTCCGGGGCGCAATTGCGCATGACAAAAATATCGACTTGTGCACGATTTTCGAGAATAACGTGAGGCCGATGTCAAAAATTTCAACTTGTGCACGGTTTTTCTGGCTCGACATCGAAAACTCAGCATCCGCTTCAGCAAAACCGCAGGTCAGAGGGGTTGTCCGTTTTTGCGAAAGCAAAACCCTTTCAAAAAATCGTGCACAAGTCGAAAAAATTGCACCTTGACGATGGAATTTTGCCGAAATCGTGCACAAGTCGAAAAAAGTGTCACAAAAAAGGGGCGCGACACCGAAGCGCCGCGCCCCGCACAGGTCAGAGCGGTGGAATTCGAGCCGCAATGGCACTGCGGCAGCTAGCCCTAGATTACCTCGCGGATCCCGACGTTTAGGGCTGCCTGGTAGGCTCCCCAGTTCGCCTCGCGCAAGCTCTGCGCAACCACAGCGTCGCCGACCAAGTCGAACTGCGGCGCAGTCCAGCGCATCGCAAGCGCCTCGTCGCGCTTGGCCTTCATTCCCATCGCGGTGATCACCGCGTCGCCCTTGAAGAACTTCTCGCCATCGGGGGTCTCCGCGCGCACGCCATCATCGAGGACCTCGACCGCCTTGGTCGAGGTGTTGACGTCGATGCCGTACTTCGCAAACTGGAGGTTGAGCGCGTTGGCCTGCAGGATGTTGCCGGCGCAGTTGAGCTCAGGCGCCATCTCGAGAACGCTGCACTCGATGCCGTTCATCGCAAGGTAGACCGAAAGCTCGCTGCCGACGAGTCCACCGCCGAGGATGACGGCCTTCTTCCCCGCCAGCGAGATGTCCTTGTAGACGTCGATCGCCGAGACCACGTTGGGCTTGTCGATGCCTGGAATCGGCGGGACGAACTCCTCCGCGCCAATCGCGCAGATCACGTTGTCGGCACCGAGCGACTCGACCAGCTCCGGCGTTGCCTCGGTGTTGAGGCGCACGTCGATTCCGAGTTCGCCTACGATGCGCTCCTGCAAGTCGAGGTACTGCTCGAGATGGAACTTGAAGGGGACATCCTTCTCGCAGCGCAGCACGCCGCCGAGGCGGTCGCCCTTCTCGAGCATTATGACCTCATGGCCGCGCTTCTTGGCGGTAATCGCCGCGGTCATGCCGGCGATTCCGCCGCCAACCACGACGACCTTCTTCGGGTCGGCCTCAACGCGCGGGTACTTCTGCTCGAAGTTCCAGCCGATCTTCGGGTTGATCGCGCAGGAGTACTCCTGTCCCTGCATCAGGTGCGAGAAGCACGACTGGCAACGCAGACACTGGCGGATGTCCTCGCGCTTGCCCGCCTTCGCCTTGTTGGGCAGGTCGGGGTCAGCCGAGAGTGCGCGCGCGACCTCGATGACGTCGGCCTTGCCGCTAGCGATGATCTCCTCCATCTGCTCTGGGTCGCTGAGCGAGCCTACGCACGCAACCGGAGTCTGCACGTGCTTCTTGATGGCGGCGGCGTACTTCACGTTGACGCCGTCCTCGAGGAACATGTTGGGGTGCGTGATCGTGAAGACCTCGTCGCGCTCATGGCAGCCGGCGGAGACGTGGATCAAGTCGACATGGCCATCAAGCGCCTTGGCGATCTCGATGCCGTAGTCGAGATCGTAGCCGCCGTCATAGATCTCGCTGCCAGACATGCGCATGTCGATGACGAAGTTCTTGCCGCACCTCTTGCGAATCGCCTCGCATACGGCCAGCGGGAAGCGCATCCTGTTCTCGAAGGAGCCGCCCCATTCGTCCTTGCGGTTGTTCGAGGGGTGCATGAACTGAGTGAGAAGCCAGCCGTGGCCACCGTGCAGCGTGACCATCTGGAAGCCCGCGCGCTTCGCTAGCGCGGCGGCGGAGGCGAATTTCTCGATCGTCATGTCGATGATGTCCTGCGGCATCTCGTAGGCGATGATGTCGCCGGCATGGTGGAAGTTGGCAGTGTCGGATGCGATGGCGCCGTAGATCTTCTCGCCTCGGTCGAAGGAGACCCTCGCCGACGAGCCGCAGTGGTTGAGCTCGATGGAGGCAACCGCGCCGTGGCGCATGACGCAGCGGGCCATGCGGTTGAGATGCACTCCGTTGCTGCGATCATCCATGTGGATGTGCGGGCCGTTGCCAAGAGCGAGAACGCTATCGACCGTGGCATCTCCATAGCAGACCGCCGCACAGCCGCCCATCGCCTTGCGCTCGTAGAACATCATGGTCTCGGCCGTCGGCTGGTTGCCGTAGGTCGAGAAGCTGGTGCCCTGCGGTGCCGCGAAGATGCGGTTCTTGAAGTAGACGTCCGCCAAGAATATCGGCTCGAAAAGATGTGGGTACTTGCACTCGAACATGTTCCGCTCCTTTGCCTTGTTTGCTTCCTGTTAGCCGTTTCCTTGCTAGCTCGTCGCCTGTTCGCGACGCCTTTCCATCATTTCGCGCTGCATGCGCTCGAGCTCGGCCGCCAAGCGCTCGTCGCGCGCCCTCATGCACGCGTCGAACTCCGCCGCCGGATGCTCGGCGATAGTGACCATCACCTCGAGCGCCTCATCGTCCGCGTAATAGCCGGGCTCGACGTCGCTGAGCCCGAGCAGCGGGATCACGCGCTTTCGGATGCTCTCGATCACCCCATGGCGCACATCGGGCGAGGCGCTCTCGACCGCCTCCGCACACGTCTGGGCCAGCCACCTGCGGTAGGCCTGCTGGAACTCGCCGCCCTCCCCCATCTCCAGGCTGCCGGCAAGCGCGATCAGCGGGCTGATGCGATCGTTCCAATCTGCCACGGTGAGCCCTGCGAAGTCGTTTGAATCGTAGGCGCGCTCGGTCAGCGCGATGTTCATCGACGCGACCTTGCTCGCCTTTGCGAGCGCCTGGAGAACGAAGGGCTCTGGCTCCATAGCGCCCTTCGCACGGAATCCCCCATCTACGCTGCGCAGCAGGTCGACCTTGAAGATCTTGTCGTCGAGCCGCGAGTCCATGTCGGTGAAGAGCGTTGCGCTGCGCTCTGCAGGCGAGAACGACGGCAGCGTATCGACCTCGGCGCGCGCCATTCCCGACAACCTGATCGAGACGTACTTGCCGATGGCGTAGTCGAAGCGGCGGCTGTGGAAGCGCACGATGTCGCATTCGAAGCTCTGCAGCTTGGTCAGCGCGTACGCAACAGCGCGCGGCTGCAGCATAAGCGCATTGTCCATGAAGATAATCGCCTCGCTGTCGGCCTCGGCAAGCGCGATGGCGCGCTGCTTGTCGAGGCTGTCATCGCAGTCGATGAAGCTGATCGGGATGTCTCGCACCGCAAGCATCTGGAAGATCTCGGCGAGGTTGGAATACCCGCGCGGGAGCGTGATCTCCTCGCTGGGATCGGGCAGCTCGACCATCTCGGCGATCTCGCGATATGCACTGAGGTCGGGGCCGACGCAGATGACCTCGAAGGTGCGCCTCGACTGGTTCGCTACGGTCGAGAGACACTCGAAGTCGATTTGCTCGTAGCCGGTGAGCGATAATGCGATTGCAAGCTGGTTCAACTGGGTCCTCTTCATCCGTCGAACGAACGTGAAACAGGTGCGAAATCACCTGGATTTCAGGATAACGCCAATTGCCATCGCGCGCTCTGGCATTTTGGATTTATCGAAACTGGGAAAGCGGGGCGCGGATCGATTGCGAGCAACTTGCACCGCACCTGTCAAGCTTTTCGAGATCGCCTTGCGCTTATGGGGCGCTCAAGGGCGCATATAGCGGTTTTAAGCGGCATTCTTGACAAAAACGTCCCTGTTCTGCGTTATCATTTGCTTGTAAATGCACCTTAAACGCAGCAGTTAATTGAAAGGCGATTTTTTGCGCATGGGTTTCGCAGAAAACGAGCTGGACGATACCTTAAATCTTGACATGCAAGACGAGGTTCTCGAAGAGGCCGCTTCCGAGGTTTCGGAAGCCGAGCCCGAGGCTGCTGCCGCCTCCGAAGCAGAGGCTGCATCGCTTGCCGAGACGCTCCCCAAGGTCGAGGGCGGCATCGTACCCGAGCCCGAGGCCGATGAGCTCGCCGAAGCTGGCGAGGACGAAATCGTCGAGGTTTCCGATGACGACACCACCAAGTTCGTTCCCTGGGCCGCCGAGCACATCGCGTCGGCTGAGCCCAAGCCCTTCACGCATCTCGCATTCGACTCGATCGCACTCGAACTCGACGGCAAGGAGCTCTTCGGAGCAACCACCATCGCCATCGATTCCCCGAAGGTCATCGCCATCGTCGGCCCTGCCGCCGCGCGCAAGGCGTTGCTGCTCGCGATAGCTGGCCTGGCGAAGCCCACCTCCGGCAGCATCTCGATCGACAGCGCTGCCGCCAGCAAGCCGGCCAAGCAGCTCAAGTCCGCTGTCGGCATCGCGCTCTTCAAGGGGCTCAACGACCTCGACGATCAGCTCACCGTGGAGCAGTCGGTCATCAAGGACCTCTCGATGCTGCGCCGACGCGCGAAGGACGACGACGTCGACCAGCTCCTCGAGGACTGGGATCTCGATGGCATCGAGTCGGAGAAGGTCGCGACGATCGAGCCGCACGACAGAATCAGGCTCGGCATCGCGCTCGCCTCGATCGGCTCGCCCTCGACGATCGTCATCGACGACATCGAAACCGGCATGGGCGCACAGGACACGCTGCACATGCTCAACTACCTCTCGAACGTGGCCAAGACTCAGGGAATCGCCTTCGTCATCGGCCTTTCCGACGATCTTTACGCGAAATATGCAGATGAATGCATAGCGATTGGAAGCTAGGCAATGGGATTCGTGACGAGGAACATACGCATGAGCGCCACCAGGGAATTCAAGTCCCTGAGCTCGAAGCGCCCCGCCCTCACCGCGCTCTTCCTGGTGCTGGTGCCACTGCTCGTCGCGCTCGCCGGGGTATGGATCTTCGCATCGACCTCGACCGAGGGAATCTCTGCAACCGTCGCGCTCGTCAACCTCGACGAAGGGACCGAGCTCGATGGCGAGCAGATCAACTACGGCGACAAGCTCGTCAATACGCTCAAGCACGAGAACTACGGCTTCCATTGGAAGATTACCGATGCCGAGGACGCGAAGAACGGCCTGAGAAGCAACGAATATGCGCTCTCGTGCACGATTCCAGAGGACTTCTCGAGAAAGATCGTGAGCATCGGTTCGGGCAACGAATTCGATGAGAGCGTGTCGATCCGCGTGCGCTACAACGAGGCGGCCGGCTACATAGCCAACGAGTATTCGAAGCAGATGTGGGCCGAGGCGGAGGACAACATCCAGTCGCAGATCTCCAAGATGTACATCTCGAACCTCTTCAGCGAGTTCAACAAGAACACCGACATAGTCGCCGACCTAGCCGAGGATTCCAACTCCGTCGCGCGCAACACGATGATGGCCGATACGGCGTTCGGCGC
>JAILQZ010000070.1 GCA_024698685.1 bacterium | reverse complement strand
CGCCCCCGAGGGGGCCTTAACCGTTCGACTTGCATGTGTTAGGCACGCCGCCAGCGTTCATCCTGAGCCAGGATCAAACTCTCCGTTCGAACCGCCTGACGGCGGCCTGTCTGTGAGATTTCGAGCCTCGGTTCCCCGGAACGTGTTCCTTCATCTGAAATTGATTCGTTGGCTTCCCGTATTCGATCCCATCGCGAATGCCCGCCCACGTCCGTGGGCGGAAAAGGTGCATTCCTCGTCGTCCATCGCGGCTGCCTCGCGGCGGCCGCCCCTGGACCACGGATACGATGTATCCACGTCGGTATCCGGTTCTCAAGGTGCCCGGCGCGGGGGACTGCCCCGCCCCGTGGAGCGCTCCCATGCAAGGGCGCGCGAGAAACCACTCTACCCCCGAGGGGGCCTGCCGGCAACGTGCTTGCGGGCGAATGCCCGGACGCGCCGGCGAGCGGCTTTGCCTCCCCATGAATGCCATGGGAAAACAGCCACCAAAATTTGGTGGGAATTGAAATTATACGCTCTTTTGCGACAATGGAAGCGGGAAATTTTTAAATGACAGGAGTTTTTTATGAATTCTTTTGGTAAGCCGCAACTTGAGTATTTTGGACATGCGAGCTTCAAGCTCAAATCTGCGGCGGGTGCGGTTTGCTACGTCGATCCGTTTGCAAACGGAGACTATTCGGAGCCGGCAGACCTCGTTTTGATCACGCATGAGCACTTCGATCACAACCAAATCGACCTGGTGGAGCTCGGCCCGGGAGCATCGGTGCTGAGGGCTGCGAACATGAGCTCGACCTTGGATGGCGCCCATCTCTACGGCCAAGCGCTCGTCGGCCCGTTCGCCGTTCACGCCGCCCCGGCTTACAACTCGAACCACCCCGCCGACAAGTGCGTCGGCTATGTAGTGCGCGTCGACGGCATATCCATATACTTCGCGGGCGACACATCCAAGACCGATGCGATGGGCACCGACCTGCGGCGAATGTTCCTCAACTACGCGTTCCTGCCTTCGGACGGCATCTACAACATGGGCATCGAGGAAGCTGGCGAGTGCGCACGTGTGCTACGAGCCAAGCACGTGGCGGCTATCCACACCATTGGCGTGAGCAGCCCCGACGACGTTGCGTTCGATGCGGAGAAGGCCGCTGCGCTCGACGCTCCCGGAGCCTTCGTGTTCGAGCCTGGAACCGTAATCGAGTTGCAGCGAAACTAGCCGCGCGGGTGCGCGCGCATGTGCGTCTCCTTGAGATGAGCTGGCGAGAGGTGCGTGTAGATCTGCGTGGTCGAAAGGCTCGCGTGCCCGAGCAGCTCCTGGACCGTGCGCAGATCGGCGCCGCCTTCCAACATATCGGTGGCAAACGAATGGCGCAGGTCGTGCGGGGTGAGGTTCCCGTCGAGCCCGCTCTCTGAGAGCGTCTTCTTGAACATCTTCCTGATGGCATCGGTGCTGAACGGGTTGCCGCGCGACGACAGGAACAGCGAGTTGGTTGGCCTCTGCCCCTTCGAGGCGAGCATCGGGCGAGCGCTTTCAAGATAGCGCCTCAGCGTGACGATCGCCATCTGGTGCACGGGGATGATCCGCTCCTTCGACCCCTTTCCCATCACCTTGATCTGCTGCGTGAGGAAATCGACGTCGCGCACGTTAAGGCCGGCGATCTCTGCGATGCGCGCGCCAGAGGCATACATCAGCTCGAGTATCGCGCGATTGCGCATGCTCTCGGGGTCGCCGCCGCTCCACACATCGAGGAGCTTTGCGATATCGGTTGCGGGGATGCGATGCGGAAGCGTCTTCTCCTTCTTCGGACCGCTGACCGCGGAAAGCGGGTCCGCATCGAGCGCGCCGACCACCACCATCCATTTGTAGAAGCCCTTGATGGCCGAGAGTCTGCGGTTGATCGTATTGCGCGACAGCCCCTCGGCGTTGAGGAAGCTCAGATAGCTGCGCATCTGGCGATGCGTGATGTCGAGCGCCTTCAGCTCGCGCTGCTCGAGCCACTCGGCGTAGTCCATCAAGTCGCTTTCGTAAGCGTTGACGGTGTGTTCGGAAAAGTTCCGCTCGATCGAAAGCGAGCTTAGGTAGCGCGCCTCCAGGCTGTCGGGGGCGAATTCGCGTCGCTCCTGCGAATCAGGCATTGGGCTCACCTCCTCCGATGTAGAGCGCAAGCGCCTCTGGAATTGCGATCTCCGCCGGGCTCTCCATAAGCCCGAGTTCGATGAGCCTGCCCCTGTAGGCCGCGATCGCCTCGCGCGCGCGTAGAGAATAGGCTGCGTAGCGCTCGCGTTTGGACTTGATCCTGCACTCGAGCTGCGGCATCAGCCCGCAGTTGACATGCATGGGCTGATAGCGCTCCGTCTCAGGACTGGTGGCATAGGCCATCAGGCTTCCGGAGAACGTCTCCCTCGGAAGGGCTGGCAGCTCCTTCCCCTCGAGCTGCGCATATGTTGCTAGGGCCGCCATGAGACCGGATGCGATGGCCTCGCAGTATCCCTCGGTACCGGTGATCTGCCCCGCGAACCTGATCGAGGGCTTTGCGGGAATCTCGAACGTCGAACCGAGCGCCCTCGGCGAATCTATGAAGGTGTTGCGGTGCATCACCCCGAAGCGCTCGAACTCGGCATCCTCGAGGCCTGGAATCATCCTGAAGACCCTCTCCTGCTCGGCGAACCTCAGGTTCGTCTGGAAGCCGACGAGGTTGTATGCGGTGCATTCGGCGTTCTCGGCTCGCAGCTGCACGGCGGCCCAGGGACGACGCCCCGTGCTGGGGTCGGTCAGCCCCACTGGCTTCAGGGGCCCGTATCGCAACGCATCCATGCCGGTTCGCGCAATCTCCTCAACAGGCTGACAGGCTGAGAAGAGTTCCTTGCGCTCGAAGTCCCTCGCCACCACGCGCTCCGCCGCAACCAGCTCGTCGACGAATCGCTCGTAGGAATCCTTGTCGAACGGCGCGTTGAGATAGTCTGCACCTTCGCCTTTGTCGTATCGAGACTGGGCGAATGTGCGGCTGCGGTCGATTGAACCCGCAGCGACTATCGGCGCAGCCGCATCGTAGAAGGAGAGGAAATCGCTGCCAAGTTCGCGCCGTATGGACCCTGCCAGCGCATCGGATGTGAGAGGGCCGGTTGCGATGATTGCCGGGCCGTCTGGGATCTCTTCGAGCTCTTCCTCGACAACCGTCACGTTCGGCAAACTGGCAATCGCATCTGTAACTCCCTTGGAGAACGCCTCCCTGTCGACCGCCAAAGCCTTCCCAGCGGGAACGCTAGCCCTGATCGCCTCGCCTATGAGCAGCGAGTCGAGAGCGAGCAGCTCGAACTTCAACGTGCCTGCAGCAGATGCGCCATCTAGGCTCTTGAGCGAGTTCGAGCATACGAGCTCGGCGAACGCGCCGGTGCTATGCGCAGGGGTCATCTTGCCCGGGCGCATCTCGTAGAGCTCTACATCAACGCCTCGCTTGGCAAGCTGATATGCTGCTTCCGAGCCGGCAAGCCCGGCGCCTATGACCTTGACCTTGGGCAACGCATCTCCTTCAAGCGATGGAGAACCATTTCACCCTTTTAGTTTAACGTATGCCGCAGACACTCCGAAGCGCCCGTCTGGATACCTGGCCACTATGCCATGCGTCTCGAGCGTCGAGAGGTTCCGCAACACCTCTATCAGGCTTGCACCTCCTATCCCTATCAAGGCGTCCGGTGCCAACGGAGACGCGCTGATCGCGTCGATCATCTTGAGTTGCGTGGCATTCGTGCGCCACTGTGGAACAGCTCCCGTCTGCGCGTCGGCCCCCTTTTCCCTGGTTCCCTCACCCATAGGAAAAAGACGCCTGAGCGCGAACCGGAACGACTCGTCGTCGGCAATCGGGATGGCCCCCTCAGCGAGCAACCTGTTGGCGCCCATCGATTCCTTGGAGAGAATCGAACCTGGAATCGCCATCACGTCGCGATTCATCTCAAGCGAATGGTCCACCGTTGAGAGCGTTCCGCTTGGAAAGCCCGCCTCGACTATCAGCACCGCCTTGGCGAGCGCGGCGATGATGCGGTTGCGCTTTCTGAAGACCCAACGTTGCGGAGGCGTGCCCCAGGGCTCCTCGGAGACAACCGCTCCACCTCCCTCCAATATCCTCCTGAAGGTCTCCGTACCGCGAACTGGGTAGGCGACATCCGCGCCCGATCCCAAGACGGCCACGGTCTTCCCGTGCGCATCGAGCGCGCCTCTATGGGCAGCCTGATCGCAGCCGATAGCGCCCCCGGATATGACGACGACGCCTTCCTCCGCTGCCAACGAGGCGAATCTCTCCGCGCATCCGATGCCATACGGCGTAGCCTTGCGCGCGCCGATGATCGCGATTCCCGGCTCGAGAGCCTCGACCGACCCGATCGCGTATAAACGCTTGGGAGGATCGGAGAGGTCGCCAAGCCCCTTTGGATATGCCTTGCTTCCAAGGCATATCTCGTGCTTGGGGAAACCCTCCCAGAATGGACCTGGCCTATCGCTCATGCGAGCACCCCCTCCTCCATGAAGATCACCATCCGTCCTGCATTCGATACATTGCCGCCTCGTTCAGATGGTCCTCCGTAACCAACTCGGATTCGGCCAGGTCGGCAATGGTTCGCGCAACCGCGATCAATTTCATGATCGACCGCCCGGAGAGGCGCCTGGCCTTCGCGACCTTGTCGACATAGAGGCGCTCGGCGTTGCCGAAGCGGCACTCCTCTATCAGACGCGCCTCCCGCCTTGCAAGCGATTCGCGCAAGCTGACAGCCTCTCCTCCCCTGCGCTCCCTGAAGGCTCTCGCAGCCTCAACGCCCCCTCGCAGAGCCGCGGAAGAGACTCCGCTTCCTGTTGAGAGCACCGACTTCGGATCGCTCCTCGAGACGTTGATCAGCATGTCGAACCTGTCGATCAAAGGGCCTCCGATGCGTCCTTGATAGGTGGTTACCGCAGCTGGTGCGCATTTGCATTCGCGCTCTGGATCGCCATAGAAGCCGCACGGGCAGGGATTTGCAGCCGCTACGAGCAGGAACTTCGAGGGAAACCTGTAAGAGCCATCGGCTCTGGAGAGCACGACTTGGCCCTCTTCGATCGGCTGGCGCAACTGCTGGAGCAGTCGCGCTCCGAATTCCGGCATCTCATCGAGGAAGAGGACTCCGTTATGGGCCAGCGAGACCTCGCCGGGAGTTGGAGGCTTTCCTCCTCCGAGCAATCCTGCAGCGCTTGCGCTGTGATGTGGCGAGCGGAACGGGCGCTGTCCGGCGAGTATCGACTCGAACTCAAGGCCCGCTACCGAATGTATCAGAGCGGTGGAGAGCCTCTGCTCGACGCTGAGCTCGGGCATTATGGTTGGAAGCCGTCTTGCGAGCATCGTCTTGCCGGAGCCGGGCGGGCCCACCATCAGCAAGCCGTGGTTGCCGGCGGCGCAGATCTGCAGCGCGCGCTTGGCGAAATCATGCGAAGCCACATCAGAGAAATCAACCTCGTAGGACTTTGCCTCGGCCTTGCCCGTCAAGGGCAGTTCGAATTCGCCAGTATGCAACCGCGAAAGGTTGCCCAGCACGAAATGGCCGTCTGGCAATGCCAGCGAAAGATCCTCGGTGGTTCGCCCCGTCACGAGAATGCCCCCTTCGCTGGCCACGAGCTCGGCCACCGCAAGGAGCCCATTGACCCCGTGCACCGACCCATCCAACGAGAGCTCGCCTATGAACGCGTGGTTGAGCGTGAGGCCCATAGGAATCTGCCCGGTGCTGGCCAGAATGCCGATCGCGATCGGCAAATCCAGACCGGATCCGACCTTCCGCACGGAGCTTGGAGCGAGGTTGACCACTATGTTCGAGGCAGGAACCGAAAAGCCCGCAGCCCTGATTGCCGAACGCACGCGCAGCCTGGCCTCCTGAACCGTGGAGTCGGGCAGCCCTACTATCGATATTCCTGGCAAACCCGCGCCTACGCTCACCTCGACCCTTACGCCGACGGCCTCGATTCCCCGCAGTGTCGCCGCTCTCACGAAGCATTGGCGATCCATCACTCACCCACGCCGAACGCGTTGATATGGTGCCTCAAGAACGCCTTTCTCATCCCCATCATGGTTATCGAGATCACGTCGAACCTGACTTGCAGGCTGTCAAAGTCGTTCTCCTTGAGATAGGCGAGCGCGATCATCTCGTATCGTCGGCGCTTCTTGGCATCGACAGCCTCCTCGGGAAGGCCGTGCTCGTCGCATGAGCGCGTCTTCACCTCTACGAAGACAAGCACGCCATCATCCATGGCTATCAGGTCGGCCTCGCCGAAGGGGCACTCCCAGTTTTGCTCGAGGATCTCGCAGCCGCGACGCTCCAAATAGTACTTCGCGGCCTCCTCACCCCTGGCGCCCAGCTCCAGATTGTGCTTTCCATCGGCGCTTTCACGCTCTTCCAGCACATCCTTCCGAACATCGCCATCCTCCGCATTGCAGCCTTTGCGCGGCGCATCTTTCGGTCCATCCATCGGCACCTCCTCATCGTTGGTTTCTGTCCAGCACGATGATGAGGGACGAACCTTACCGACCGGCAAGCCATGTCCAAGCCAGATTCGAATGAAGCCCGAACGAATCCTAAGCGCGGTTCAAATGAATCCAGTGAAAAACCCGAGCGAAACCTGAACACGGGAGCATCGGACAGCAGCGGAGAGGCGCCGTGCCCGGCTAGAACAGGCTCTCCTGCATGAAGCCGCTGCAGAAGGTCTTGCGATGGAAGTCGGTGAGGCCGAGCTCCTTGATCGCCTCGATGTGCTTGGCCGAGCCGTAGCCTTTGGAGTCCGCGAATCCGTAGCCCGGATAGCGCTTGTCCGCCTCGACCATGATGCGGTCGCGCGTCACCTTGGCAACGATGGAGGCCGCCGCAATGCATGCCACCTTGCCGTCGCCCTTGACTATGCAGCGCTCCTTCGGGTGTATATGCATCGGATTGCCGTCGATGAGCACTAGATCGGGCTCGATGTCGAGCTCCTCGAGCGCGCCCAGCATCGCGCGGCGAAGGCACGCGCCGATACCCCATTCGTCGATCTCGTGCGGGGAGACGTTGCAGATGCCGACTCCCTTGGCGCGGGCACGAATCTCGGGATAGAGTTCCTCGCGCCTCTTCTCAGAGAGCTTCTTAGAGTCGTTCAGGCCGAGGATCATCGGCTCCAGCGGCAAGATCACGGCAGCTACGGTCAGCGGCCCGGCAAGCGGCCCGCGACCCACCTCGTCGATGCCGACCACCACGGCACCCTCGCCCGCCTCGCGAATCGGCTCGTACATCCTGGAGATGCGCAGCCTCTCGGCCTCGAGCTTCTCCTGCGCCTTGCGAGCGCTCTCGAACGCCTTGGCCACGCTGGCGCGCGGATCATCGCCGTAGCGGCGCTCCAGCTCCTCCAGCTCTTCAGGGCCAGCCAGCCTGATCTGCTCGATCAGCTCCCTGGCGTTTCTCGTGAAGCCCATCGTTCTCCAAATCGCCTTGTCCTTGACGCGCGGGTGCGGCCTTGGGCGCGCAACCATCACCAGCATTGTCTCACAAAAATGAAACGACTCGATGCCAATCGGCACCGAGTCGAAGCATGCAATATGGAGGCTGAGCCCTTAGAAGCCCTTCTCGCGAAGGCGGGCAGCCTTTCCGACCTTGTCGCGCAGGAAGTAGAGCTTTGCGCGGCGAACCTTGCCGTGGCGGAGAACCTCGATCTTGTCGATCTTGGGCGAATGCAGCGGGAAGGTCCTCTCGACGCCAACGGAGAAGGAGATCTTGCGAACCGTGAAGGTCTCGCGATTCATGCCGCCGGACATGCGGATGACGTCGCCCTCGAAGACCTGGATCCTCTCGCGGTTGCCTTCCTTGATCCTGTAGTGAACCTTGACGCGGTCACCAACGATGACCCTGGGCAGATCGTCACGCATCTGCTGCTGTTCAATTGCGCGGATAACATCCATCGTTCTCAATCCTATCTAAAATTCATTCCTGAATCGTCAGCATGCTCTTTTTGAGTCGCAGTCGTTTAGTATAGCCAAATCGCACAAAAGGGCGCAAGACAATCGCCAAACGACATGCTATACGGCTGCAAAGTGGCAAAAAAGGCCCGTAGACGCGCCATCACAGCCGCTCGATTCGTCAGCAAAACCCCGCGCGCAGGCGGGAAAACCGATTCTATACGTAGCTGCCCGCGTTGTCGACGCAAAGCCCGCTAACGGCTTCGCGCATGAAACATATATACTTGTAGGAGCGCTGAGACATGCTTGAGATGCAATGCAGCGCAGCAACGCAATTCGATCGTTAGGCATTTGAGCATGGATTCTGTGACCATATACACCGACGGATCTTCGCGCGGCAACCCTGGCCCTGGCGGATACGGCGCAGTGCTGCAGTTCCGCGATGCCGCAGGCGAGCTACACGAGAGGGAGCTCTCGCAGGGCTACGGGCAAACTACGAACAACCGCATGGAGCTCATGGCCGCGATAGCCGGGCTGGAGGCGCTGCGCCACCCCTGCAAGGTCACGCTCTACACCGATTCGCAGTACCTCGCCAAGGCGTTCAACGACAATTGGATCGGCGGCTGGCTCAAGCGCGGCTGGGTCAACTCGCAGCGCAAGCCCGTCAAGAACGTCGACCTGTGGAAGCGCCTGCTGAAGGCCGTTGAGCCCCATGAGGTGGAATTCGTCTGGGTGCAGGGGCATGCTGGCGAAGAGGGCAACGAGCGCTGCGACGCATTGGCCACCGCGGCTGCGGATGGCGATGGCCTCATCGTCGACGAGGGCTTCGTGCAGGAGGGGCCTGAGACCCTGCCGTTCTAGGACGTCGCGCCAGCGCAGCTCCCGCGGCACAATCCCCTATCCGTTGAACTCCTTGGGAACGAAAAGCTCCTCGAAACGCTGCACCGCGAAGCGGTCTGTCATGCCCGCGATGTAGTCGATCACCGCCACGACATCATCCCCGCCCGAAATCGCGCGAAGCTCCTCCGGAACCTCCGAAATGTGCGAGAGATAGTACTCGAAGAGCGACTTGATCAGCGTTATCGCGCGCGGCTCCTCGCTCTTCGCTGCAGGCTGCTTGTAGACCCTTTCGAACAGGAAGTCGCGCAATTCGTCCATCGCCTCCCCGATCTCAGGGACCATCAGGATGTCGTCGCGCCCATCCGAAGCCTCGACAACCGCGTTCACCAGCGTCGTAATACGCTCCGAGTGCGAGCGGCCCAGCAGCTCCTTGGTCGAATCGGGCAGATCGGACTCCGAGATCACGCCAGCGCGTATCGAGTCGTCGATGTCGTGGTTGATGTAGGCGATGCGGTCGGCGATCGCCACGATGCGCCCCTCTAGCGTGAACGCGCGCTCCTCGCCCCTGTGGTGCAGGATGCCATCGCGCACCTCCTCGGTCAGGTTGAGTCCGCGCCCATTGTTCTCGATGACGTCTACCACGCGCAGCGACTGTTCGTTGTGGGAGAAATGGTGCTTGCCGTCGATGCGCTCGGCGCCGCGCGCCTTCTCGAGCACCTCGCGCAGAGCGGTCTCGCCGCTATGACCGTAGGGGGTGTGCCCGAGGTCGTGGCCGAGCGCGATCGCCTCGGTGAGGTCCTCGTTGAGCGCCAACGCCCGCGCGATAGTGCGCGAAACCTGCGAGACCTCGAGCGTGTGCGTCAGGCGCGTGCGGTAGTGGTCGCCCTTCGCGCCGAGGAAGACTTGCGTCTTATGGGAGAGTCGGCGGAACGCCTTGCAGTGGAGGATGCGGTCGCGGTCGCGCTGGAATTCCGTGCGGAACGGATCCTTCTCCTGGAAAACCCTGCGGCCCCTGCTCTTGGCGGACTTCGCCGCAAACTCGCTCAGCTCGCGCTCCTCGCGCTCCTCCAGGGCAACCCTGTCGATCATCGTGCCTCCTCTAGGCGCTCTTCTTCCTGTCCGAGAGCTTCACCGGCTCCGGAATGTCCTCTGGCTTCAGCGCATCGCCGAAGAAGACCGAGTACCAGACGAGGAAGACGTACACGGTCCAGATCTTGCGGCTGTTGTCCTCCTTGCCCGCGCGATGCTCCTCGATGAGCCTGAGCAGCTCGCCGGTCACGAAGAACCGCTTCGCGTCCTCGCTCTCGAAGACCGTGCGCACCTTCTCGCAGTATTCGTCCTGCTTGAGCCAGACGCGCATCGGCACGGGGAAGCCGAGCTTCTTCTTGTTCGCGACCTGCTCGGGCAGCACCTCGTAGGCGGCGGTGCGCAGCGCGACCTTGGTGGTGGTGCCGCGCAACCTGTGCTCGACGGGGAGCGTGCGGGAGAGCGCGAAGACCTCCATGTCGAGGAAGGGCACGCGGCTCTCGAGCGAATGCGCCATCGACATCTTATCAGCCTTGAGGAGAATGTCGCCCGGCAGCCAGAAATTGTCGTCGATGTATTGCATCTGCGCTACGTCGTCGAGATGCCTCACGCGCTCGTAGAACGGTCGCGTGAGGTCCTGAGGGGCCTTGCTGACAGCGGGTTTGCGCAGAATTCGGTTGCGTTCCTTGACCGAGAAGATGTTCGCGTTGCCTATAAAGCGCTCGGAGAGCTCCTTGGAGCCGCGGACGAGAAAGCCCTGTCCCCTGTGATGCCCTGGAATCGCCCTCGCGATGCCCGCGAGCGCCTTTCGGATGAAGCGGGGAACCTTCTGGTACTTCGCAAGCGAGAGGGGCTCGTGGTAGATGTTGTAACCGCCGAAGAACTCATCGGCGCCCTCACCCGACAGCACGACCTTGACGTCCTCGGCCACCATCTTGTCGAGGAAGAAAAGGGCCACGGCGGAGGGATCGGCCAAGGGCTCGTCCATGTAGTACATGATCAACGGAATCGAGCTCCAGTAGTCGGTTGGCGAGATCACGCGGTGCCTGTTGCGCTTGCCCAGCAACGCCGCGGTCTCGGTGGCGTATGAGATCTCGTTGTATTTGTTGTCGGGAGTCTCGAATCCGACGGTGTAGGTCTTGTCGTCGGGGTAGAGCGCGGTGATGTAGCTGGAGTCGATGCCGCTCGAGAGCAGCGATGCCACTTCGACGTCGGCGATCATATGCGTCTGGACCGACTCGTGCATCGTCTCCTTGATGAGCGCGACCGTCTCCTCGAAGCTGCGCCCGCCCTTGGGCTCGGGCATCGGATCGAAGTAGCGCTCGATGCGCAGCTCGCCGCCCTCATACACCATGAAGTGCCCGGGCTGCAGACGGAAGATTCCCTTGAACATCGTCTCGGGCAGCACGCTGTATTGGAAGCTGAGGTAGTGGTCGAGCGCCTCCTCGTTGAAGACCTTCTCATAACCCGGGAACGTCAGGATCGCCTTGGCCTCCGACGCATAGACGAGTCCAGCATCGGTAAGCGCGTAGTAGAAGGGCTTGATTCCGAAGAAGTCGCGCGCGCCGAACAGCCGCTGCCTTGCGCTGTCCCAGATGACGAAGGCGAACATGCCGCGCAGGTGGGAGAGCATGTCGTAGCCGTACTCCTCGTACGCGTGGACGAGGCACTCGGTGTCTGAGTCGTTGGCGAAGGAGTGGCCGCGCGCGACGAGCTCGGCGCGGAGCTGCCGATAGTTGTAGATCTCGCCGTTGAACGTGACGACTATGTCGCCCGTCTCGTTTGCCATCGGCTGGTGGCCGTTGCTGAGGTCGATGATGGAGAGCCTGCGGAACCCGAGAGCTGCGGGACCGTTGAAGTAGCTGCCTTCCTCGTCAGGCCCTCGATGGGCTATCGAGTCCATCATCGCCTTGAGGGCGATCTGCGGCTCTTCGACATCGGCAACGAATCCAACGATCCCGCACATGATATGTTCTCCTGTTTCGTTCTTGCGCGACCAGAGCTCCCCAGTACTGACGGCGCGATTCCTGGGTTACTGCAGCGCAGCCTGGCCAGCTGCGAGTCTTGCAAGAGCTACGCGATAGGGCGAGCAGGATACGTAGTCCAAGCCGCTCTTCTGGAGCTTCTTGATCGAATCCGGATCGCCTCCGTGTTCGCCGCAAACGCCGATCGTGAGGTTCTCGTTTGCGCCGCGTCCGAGCTCGACGGCCATGTTGACGAGCTTCACGACGCCATCGTCGATCGTCTCGAACGGGTTGACCTTGATGATTCCGCGCTTGAGGTAGGTCGGGATGAACTTTGCCTCGACGTCATCGCGCGAGAATCCGAGCGTGGTCTGCGTGAGATCGTTGGTGCCGAAGCTGTAGAAGTCGGCAACCTGGGCGATCTCGTCGGAGGTGACGGCCGCGCGCGGCAGCTCGATCATCGTGCCGACCGGAATCTCCAGCTCCACGCCGTACTCCTCGGCAACCTGCGCGACCACGGCCTCGACCTCTTCGCGCATCAGCTTGAGCTCGCTGACCATCGCGACCAGCGGAATCATGATCTCGGGCTGCGGGTTGAGCCCCTTCTGCTTGAGCTCTGCGGCGGCGGATGCGATGGCACGCGCCTGCATCGCAGGCAGCTCGGGATAGAGGATCCCGAGGCGGCATCCGCGCAGTCCGAGCATCGGGTTGGCCTCGGCCATGCCATCGATCTGCGCAAGGAGCTTGGTCTTCGCGGCGATCTCGTCGGCCGGAGCGCCCTGGCACTCCATGCGCGCAATCTCGACCTCGAGGGCGCGCGGGTCATCGAGGAACTCGTGCAGCGGCGGGTCGAGGAGTCTGACGATGACCGGCAGGCCATCCATCGCCTCGAACATGCCGAGGAAGTCGCCGGTCTGCGCGGCGAGCAGGTCGGCCAGCGCCTTCTGCTTGACGCTCTCGTCCTCCGTGAGGATGAAGCTTTGGATGATGGCCTTGCGCTCGCCGAGGAACATGTGCTCGGTGCGGCACAGGCCGATGCCGGTAGCGCCGAAGTCGCGCGCGAGCTGCGAGTCCTCTGGGTTGTCGGCGTTGGCGCGGACCTTCATCGTCGCAACCTCGTCTGCCCAGTTGAGCAGCGTCTCGAGGTCGCCAGAGAGGGTCTGCTCGACGAGTTCGACTGCGCCGAGGACTACCTTGCCGGTGGTGCCGTCGATCGAGATCATGTCGCCCTCGTGCAGGACGATGTCGGTACCGGTGACGGCCGCCTCCTTCTTCTCGGCGTCGATCTTGAGGACGTCGACGCCGCAGACGCAGGGCGTGCCCATGCCGCGCGCGATGACTGCCGCATGGGAGGTCTTGCCACCGTGACTGGTGAGGATGCCCTCTGCCGCAATCATTCCCTTGAGGTCGTCCGGCGTGGTCTCCCAGCGCACGAGGACCGTCGGGATGCCCTGCTCGGCCTTGGCAACCGCGTCATCGGCAGAGAAGACAACCTCGCCAACCGCAGCGCCCGGAGATGCGTTCATGCCGGTGGCGAGCACCTCGTATTTGGCGTTCTTGTCGAACTGCGGGTGCAGAAGCTGGTCGAGCTGCTGCGGATCGACGCGCATGATGGCCTCCTCCTTGGTGATGAGGCCCTCCCTCTCCATGTCGATCGCAATTTTGAGCGCGGCAGCCGCAGTGCGCTTGCCGACGCGGGTCTGCAGCATCCACAGCTTGCCCTGCTCGATGGTGAACTCGATGTCGCACATATCTCGATAGTGGTTCTCGAGGATCTTGAAGACCTCCTCGAGCTCGCGGCCAGCCTCCTCGAGGCCTTCGACCTCTTTGAGCTCGGCGATCGGCGAGGTGTTGCGAATTCCCGCCACGACATCCTCGCCCTGCGCGTTGACGAGGTAGTCGCCGTAGAACTCGTTGTCGCCATTGGCCGCGTTGCGCGTGAAGGCTACGCCGGTGGC